>CACWQE010000029.1 GCA_902762905.1 uncultured Lachnospiraceae bacterium
TGAGTTCGCTTATTATAAGGAGCATTAGTGTCTGCTGCGTGCGAGCCCGTAACGCAAGTGTGCCTGCTGCAATATGACACCGCCTAAAGCCGGGCTCATGCACTCTTGACATGCGCGTCCGTCCTAACTTACGCTGTGCAAGGGTGAATGGTGTATTGAAAAATGGAAAACTCTGATATATAATGGTACACGTAACAAAGAGAAAGAGGTGCTCTTATGAAACGATGGTTACAGCACAGAGAATATATCATATATTTGCTGCTTGCAGTCATGATCGTGACAGCAGGTGGATTAGGCTTAGACGAGAAACGTCAGGTCTTTTTTGCGTATCATCATTCAGCAGAGAGTACACTATCAAAACAGATGTTTACAGTAAGTAACGATCTGCATACATTGGAATTACGGGATAATACATCGAATCTTTCTACGATTCGTAGTATGAAAGAGAATCGTTCGAATACAGTAGAGAGCAGTGGTTTGTTGTTGCTGCTTATCGGTGTAATATTTGCCGGCATTTATCGACTGCTGCATCAATTCTGCATGTGGTGTGCCGGGTGTGCAATAGAAGAGCGGATGCAGGTCATCCGGTTTATACACGATACGGATGGAAGGAAACGGAATACGATCAGCCAGTGGAGGATGAACTGGTAAGATAGATCGTAACAATCGAATAATGAAACAGTCATCTTTCATTGGCTCTTTGGAGAATACATAGAATAGATCGAAAAGGAGTTATGAATTATGAGTGATATATTAGGATGGCTTGTTGTTATTATTGGTGGAGGTTTCAGTCTGATCGTATGTTTGTATATGGTAGTTTCATTGATTGCCATGGTGGCATATAAGATCTACCGTAAGGTACGCTTCCATGCGTCCTTATATGATTAATATAAGGGGGCAGAGAAGATGGATGTATTAGTAATTATTATGGGTGTGATTGCAGTTGCCGTTGGTGTTGCCGGATTTATCAGTGAACATGGTGGTACTACAGATTCGAAACAGGATGAGAAAGCTGTAGACAAGACAGAATAATAACAATAAATACATAGCAGGGTTTTGACGCAATATAGCAAGGGACCCTGCTATTTTTATGTGAGCCCTTGATCAGAGCCGATAGAATACAGAAAATTAAGGAAAATTTAAGAAAATTCTTATAGTTTTTTTAAATGGATGCGATTATAGTAGACCATGCAATGAGAAATGAGGAAAGGATCAGAAGAGATGGAAACCATATTAGTTGTAGATGATAACAAAGATATTGTATTTTCTTTGAGTGAATTATTAAAGTACGAAGGCTATACCATTGAGAAGGCCTATGATGGTATGGAGGCGTTAGATGTTCTGGAAAGAAAACAGATCGATCTGATCTTACTTGATGTTATGATGCCACGGCTAAATGGACTCTCTACCTTAATGAAGATCCGCGAGACGAAACAGATTCCGGTTATCATTTTATCTGCGAAGACAGAGGAGAGTGATAAAGTATCTGGACTTATTATGGGAGCCGATGATTATATCAGTAAACCGTATAATCCGGGAGAATTGATCGCAAGAGTGAAAGCACAGCTTCGACGTTACAAAATGTGGAGTGGTGGTGTGCCAAAAGAAGATGAGGATCTGATCGTCAATGGTGGTCTGGTATTAGACCGTAAGCAGAGAATTGCGATTGCAGAAGGAACGCAGGTGCGGCTGACGGCAAAGGAGTACAGCATTTTGGAACTGTTGATGGAACATATAGGACAGGTTTTTTCTGCAGAGCAGATCTATGAACGGGTGTGGAAAGAAGATGCGAATTACAGTGTGGAGAACACGGTTATGGTACATATCAGACACATTCGGGAAAAGATTGAGATTGATACAAAGAATCCAAGATATGTAAAGGTGGTGTGGGGCATTGGCTACAAAATGGAAAAACAATAAGAATAGAATGAAAGAATTTTTGAAACATAATTACAAATTATTCATTGCCGTTGTGTTAATGATGATAGGAGGAATCCTTTTCTATTCACTTTTAGTGTATCATTCCTATTATGTAACAAAAGATGCATGGTTGCTGACTGCTGGTGGAAACGTTACCTGGCTTTTGGGAGTGGTCTTGTTATGGAGTTGTATCTTAAGATACAAATTAAAGGATTTTCTACCGGAAGATGAGACATGCTATGAGCAATGGAAACAAAGGAAGAAGCAGCATATTCAAAGATTGCAGATCATATCCCTTGTGGAATGGATACTTGCATGTGCTTACCTGTTTCTGCTGACATACGAGAGACGTTATGGTGGTTATTATTCGGCATCCAATTATGCATCTGGATATGCGATGATTATTACGGTGTTGAATCAGTACATTGCTTGTAGATGGGCGATATCGCATGAAATGCAGCGTAAGATGGATGACTGTATGCAGTATATGGCAAATGTAAGCAAAGAGCGGATCGATCAGGCATTAGAGATTGAACGTGAAGGACTTAAGAAAGCAATGGAGATAGAGCGGCAGAGTATGGAAAAAGTGTCACGAAGTGATCAGTTGCGGATTGATCTGATTACTAATGTATCCCATGATCTGAAGACACCTCTTACATCCATGGTTGGTTATATGGAGTTAATGCGTAAGGAAGAATTAAATGATACCGTACGCGATTATCTGGATGTGATCACGGATAAGGCTGCCAAGCTGAAAGAGATGATCGAGAGCCTGTTCTCATTGGCGAAGGCAAGCAGCGGGAATATAGAATTTCATATGGAGACATTGGAATTGAATCGTTTGGTAGAGCAGATTTATGGCGATATGGAGGATAAAATTGCGGATAGTGGATTAGAGATTGTAACGAGTCTGACAGAGCGGGATACAAAGCTGGTATCGGACAACATGTATCTATACCGGATCTGCCAGAATCTGCTTGAAAATGCACTGAAATATTCAGCAAAAGGAACCCGTGTATTTGTAAAGACTTTCTATCGTTCCGGCATTATGGGAGATCAGCTATGCTTAGAAGTGACAAATACAGCAGGATATCCGATGGACTTTCAGAAGGAAGATATTATAGAACGGTTTGCAAGAGCGGATCAGTCCAGAACAACAGAAGGAAATGGGTTAGGACTGGCAATTGTCAGCACCTATGCTAGTGCATTAGGCGGTGCATTTGATATTGATATTGACTGCGATCAGTTCAAAGCAATAGTAACATTTCCTATTATGGAACAAGAGGAGACAGAGACATGCGAAGAAGACGGATTAAGCAAATAATATTATTTATGTTGCTGCATCTGATTACGCTTTTTATATTGTTATTGCCGTTACAACAGGGACATTTCTTCGGAACCAACGGAGATTGGTACAGCCAGCATATTGCGATTGCAGACAGCTTAAGACAGACGATGATCAAGAGCCGGAGTCTGGTTCCACAGTTCATCCAATTAGGTGGTGGCAGCAGTATTTATGATTTTGCTTATTATGGCTTGTTACGTCCGGACATTCTGATATCGTGCCTTTTTCCGAAGGTAGAGATGAAATATTTTATTGCAGGATATGCGATACTGGGAGTAATGGCAAGCGTTGACCTTTGCTATATCTGGTTAAGGACACAGCATATGCAAAAGCGGTTTGCAATTGCAGGTGCAGTCCTGCTAGGTGCAGCAACCTGTTTCTTTCATGCACATCATCAGATCATGTTTGTGAACTATATGCCTTTTCTTTTTCTGGCATTGATCGGGGTAGATCGTATGTTGGAAAGAAAACGATATGGCATGTTTATTATAGGATTGTTTGGAATCTATATGCACAGCTTCTATTATGCAATCTCCTGTTTATTTGTGTTAGCCTGTTATTTCTTTTTCAAACTTGGAAAACAGAGGGAGCTTGTACGTTTGTTTTCTCAAAAACAACGGAAAGAGGCGGCATTATATATTGCAGGTACGATCGGAAAAGTGGCAGCGGCAATTGCATTGTCTATCGGCATGGCAATGATACTGTTACTGCCAATGGGCTTGGATATTCTGTCAACAAAGAAGGATGGAGGAAGTGCGGCGACAGAGGCGCTGATGCTTTGGAATCCACAGTTGGAGGGACTGTTGTATTCTCCATACGGTTGCGGAATGACAATGCTTGCATTGTATAGTCTGGTGTGGGGCTTGTTCAAGAAAGGAAGAAGATTCTTATCGGGAGTGATCCTGTTTACGATGTTATGTCCGGTGGTATCATATGCATTGAATGGCTTCCTGTATGCAAGAAGTAAGATATTGATTCCATTTGTTGTTTTAATTGTGTATCTGACTGCAGATATGCTGCAAAGCGTCTATCGGGAGGATCGAACGAACCGGATCTGTCCGTTGCTTGTTTGTGCGGTATTTGCATTTTACAATGAGAAACGCCAGATCTTAGCGTATATTGACGTGGCGATATTGGCAATATGGCTGGTCAGCCAGTGCAGGAGACTTCCGGTATGGATTCGGAAGAATGTATTCTGGCTTGTGGCACTGCCACCGGTTGCAGCATCCATATGCCTTAGTATGAGTGGTTCATATCTGAATGAGCTGTGTAAGAGATGGAAGATAACCACATATGTAACGTATTTGGATAATGCAGATGCAAGGCAGCGGCATTTTTCTGCAGAACAGATTGATGAGACGGTAAAGGATTCACGATATCGCGTAGATGTATTGAGTAATAACTTTGTTAACAGTAATCTGTTAGTGAGTGATGTGTGCGGCAGGACGTCTATGTATTCGTCTATTACAAATGCAGAATATGCGGATTTTTATTACAATGTTATGCATAATCCGATTGGTGTCAATAATCGGGTTGCTTTAACACCGGGTAGTAACCCATGCTTTTCCTATTTTATGGGTACGAGATATGTGATCACAGGGAAAAATGAAGTGCCGGACGGATATGAGACGATTACGACGAATGGTAATTATGTGATTGCTGAGAATCCGAATGTACTTCCTGTCTGTTATGGTACTACGAATATCATGACGGAGAGTACTTATGAGCAGTTACAATTTCCGGAAAACATGGTGGCATTGTGCCAGAATGTGGTGGTGAAGGGAATTGGCAGAACTTCTAATCAGAGAGAATCGGATGCACACCGCAAGGCAAAACAGGCGGTAAAACAGAGAAATGTCGGTACCCTGTTTACAGAAAGATCATTAAAGGAGTTCAAGCAGATCGGACAAAAAGGAAAAGCTACCTTAGAATTTAACAATTCTGTCCGAAGTCATTTTCTTGTGTTATCATTTGATATTGAACGGAAGAATGGAAGATCGGTTTTGATTGATATTAACGGGGTTGCGAACAAATTATCTGCGGATAATGCACCATATCCTAATGGCAATGATCACTTTGTGTATGTGCTGCCGATCAAAGATGGAACGAAACGGTTGAAGGTGAAAGCAGGAAAAGGATATTACCAGATTAAGAATATGTCAGCGTATCTAATGGATAAAAGTGCTATTGCCAATAGCAGCGTTGTTATACCATCTAACGTGAAACAGAAAGAAGATGGCAGCACTATATTTGCCGGTACGATTGCAATGGATAAGCGGGGATATTTTGTGACTTCCTATCCATATCGGGACGGTTATCATATTGAGGTGGACGGAAAAGAGGTATATGCCAAGAAAGTAAACCAGACTTTTGTGGGCGTACCACTTTCAAGTGGAACACACACAATCACAATCCAATATGTGGCTCCGGGATATTATATGGGATTAACGATTTCTATTGTGAGCATTATTTTGCTTGGTATCTGGATGCTCTATGAGCAGGGATATCAATGGGAGCAAAGGAATAAAATACAGAAAATTAGGGATTGACATTCGAATGGTGATATGTTAAGTTAGATTTAGTGATACGGTATGTAACTTATTCGAACGAGTGAGGCATTAACTGTACATGAATATTTTTAGGATATTTATGTGTGTTAATGCCCTTTTTTTATCTTTTTATTTTTATCATTTCAAGGGTTCACCCGAATAACACGTAATATCCCAGCACACAATATAGAATAGAAAAGGAGAAAGCTTATGAAAGACAAGATTTTTGGTGTGTTACAAAGAGTGGGAAGATCGTTTATGCTTCCAATCGCAATTCTTCCAGTTGCGGGATTATTATTAGGATTAGGTAGCTCATTTACCAATGCTACCATGTTAGAGACGTATAATCTGACAAAGATTATGGGTGAAGGAACGATATTGAATGCAATCTTTCAGGTAATGAGTGATGCGGGTAATATTGTATTTGCCAATCTGCCGATCATATTTGCCATGGGTGTTGCGATTGGTATGGCAAAGAAAGAGAAAGAGGTTGCAGCGTTAGCGGCAGCAATCGCCTTCTTTATCATGCATGCGTCGATCAGTGCTATGATCAATATTAACGGTGGTGCAGAGAAGATGTTGGAGGGTGCAACTGCTTCTGTGTGTGGAATCACTTCTTTGCAGATGGGTGTATTTGGAGGTATTATCGTAGGTTTAGGTGTTGCGGCACTTCATAACAGGTTCTATAAGATTGAGCTGCCACAGGTGCTTTCCTTCTTTGGAGGAACCCGTTTTGTACCAATTATCAGTGCGTTGGTATATACATTTGTTGGTATTTTGATGTTCTTTGTATGGCCGGTGATCCAGCAGGGAATCTATGCAGTCGGTAATGTAGTATTGAATTCCGGTTATGCAGGGACCTGGGTGTATGGTTTCATGGAAAGAATCTTAATTCCATTTGGTCTGCACCATGTATTCTATCTTCCTTTCTGGCAGACAGGTGTTGGTGGAACGATGGAAGTAGCAGGGCAGATGGTAGAAGGTGCACAGAATATTTTCTTTGCACAGTTGGCAGATCCGAGTGTAGAACATTTTGCAGTATCTGCAACCCGTTTTATGTCCGGTAAGTTCCCTCTTATGATCTTTGGTCTTCCAGGAGCAGCTCTTGCTATGTATAAGACAGCCAAAGAGGATAAGAAGAAAGAAGTCGGTGGTCTGTTATTATCTGCAGCACTTACTTCTATGTTGACTGGTATTACAGAGCCGTTGGAGTTTACTTTCCTTTTTGTGGCACCGGTTCTTTACGGAATTCATTGTGTATTTGCAGGACTTGCGTATATGTTAATGCATGTATTTAATGTTGGCGTTGGTATGACATTTTCCGGTGGCTTGATTGACATGACCTTATTTGGTATAATGCAGGGAAATGCAAAGACAAACTGGATCTGGATCGTAATTGTTGGTATTGTATATTTTGTTGTATATTATTTCTTGTTTAGTTTCCTGATCCGCAAGATGGATCTGAAGACTCCGGGACGTGGAGAAGAGGATGAGGAAGTGAAGCTTTACCGCAGGAGTGATGTGGAAGCAAAGAAGAATGGCGAAGATACAGCAACAGATACATTGTCAGCAGAAGATGCGGTATCTGTAGCAATCTGTAACGGACTTGGCGGTAAGAAGAATATCTCAGATGTGGATTGTTGTGCAACCAGACTGCGTTGTACGGTATATAAGCCAGAATTGGTAAATGATACCATGTTGAAAGGAACCGGAGCATCCGGTGTGGTACACAAAGGCAATGGGGTACAGATCATTTATGGACCTAAGGTTACAGTGATCAAGTCTAACTTAGAAGATTATTTAGAAGTTGCACCGAATGAAGAATATGTAGCAGCGGACAAGACAGATACAACAACGGATACAGCGGTAGAAGATAAGACTCCTACAGATGAGAAGGTTGTGAAGACAGTTATGATCTCAAGTCCGATCACAGGGGTGGCAGCCGAGCTTTCTGAGACACCGGATGAAGTATTTTCGAATAAGATGTTAGGAGATGGTGCTGCAGTAACACCGATAGATAACATTGTCAGAGCACCGGAAGATGGTGAGGTCGCATTTGTATTTGATACAAAGCATGCGATCGGCTTTATGACAGACAGCGGAATCAGCCTGCTCATTCATGTGGGTATTGATACGGTGAAGCTAGACGGTCAGGGCTTTGAAGTCTTTGTAGAGAACGGACAGAAGGTGAAGAAGGGTGAGCCGATGATGAAGTTAGATCTGGATTATCTGAAAGCCAATGCCCCTTCTATTATGTCACCGGTGATCTTTTCTGAGATGGAAGATAACCAGAAGGTCCGGGTGTTGAAGACAGGCGATATTAAGGTCGGAGAGACATTGTTTGCAGTTGATTTTTACGAATAGGAAGAATGCTTATGTAAGATAAGCAGGGGGATGAACATGTATCGAGTAGAGAAAGTATTGAACCATAACGCAGTGATCGCTATTTCAGACGAGTCACATGGGGAATATCTGCTTATGGGCAAGGGAATTGGATTTGGCAAGAAGATCAATGAGCGTATGGAGATAAGAGATACTGATACGGTATATTCTTTGCAGGAGAAGACGGAACGGGGTGATTCCGGGTCTCTTGCAAAGTCAATATCCCCTGTTTGTTTAGAGATTGCTGACGAGGTGTTACAACAGGCTAGAAAGAACTTTGGCAAGGTTGATCAGAATATGCTTTTCCCAATGGCAGATCATATTGAGTTTGCGGTGAAACGGATACAGAATCATGAAGAGATCCGGAATCCGTTGACGGATGATATCCGTGTATTATTTCATGCGGAGTTTAAGACAGCAATGTGTATTCAGGATATTTTACAGGAACGTCTTGGAATTCAGATGGATGAAGATGAGATTGGATATATTGCACTGCATATTCATTCTGCGATTGAGGACGAGAAGGTTTCCCAGGCAATGCAGATGGCACAGGCAGTTCGTAAATGTGTTGCATTGGTGGAGGAACAGATTGGAAAACCGATTGATGTGTTATCCTTATCCTATAATCGTTTGATGAATCATATTCGCTATATGGTAGTGCGTGCGATGAAAGGAGAGGAACTCAAAGTCAGTATGAATGATTACATGGAACTCAAGTTTCCACAATCATTTTCTATGGCACAGATTGTATGTGATCAGGTGAGCCATGATCTGCGTAAGCAGTTAAGTGAGACGGAGATTGGATACCTTGCGATGCACATCGAACGGGTAACAAGCGCGGAACTTGGCAAAGAATAGGTAAAGAAAAGCATCTGGCAGGGATTGGCTGTTTACAATGCAGTGAAAAATGTGATATATATATCATAATAGAATATATGGAAGACCTTGCAAAGAGGGAGTAGTTGCATACCATATGGTATGTTGCAGGATTTCGTCAGTACGGCAGCTTGCCCGGAACCTGTGAAACAGAGCATGTTTAACGAGACTTTTTGTGTACATAGTTATGTGCACAAGAAGTCTTTTTCATTATGTGTGAGGTTAGAAAGGAAGGGATACGTTATGAAGCAGGCATATCAGATGGAATTGGATGAAGTGTTTGATCAGATGGAGACGGATGTAAAGGGTCTGACAATGGAAGCGGTTAGAGCCAGAGTAGAGAAATACGGGGAAAATGTATTACAGGAAGGAAAGAAAAAGACTTCTGTTGTTATTTTTTTAGAACAATTCAAAGATTTGTTAGTTCTTATCCTGATGGTGGCTGCAGTTATTTCAATGATCTCCGGTAATGTGGAAAGCACAATTGTTATATTTGTGGTGATTATCCTGAATGCAATCTTAGGAACAGTGCAGTATATGAAAGCAGAAAAATCATTAGATTCTTTGAAAGCGTTATCCTCTCCTTGTGCCAGGGTAATTCGGGATGGCGAGAAGATGGAGATTCCATCAAAAGATGTGGTACCCGGAGATGTTGTGGTATTAGAGGCTGGAGATATGGTAGTTGCAGATGGAAGGATCTTTAATAATTATTCTTTGCAGGTGAATGAAAGTGCGTTGACCGGAGAGTCTACAAATGTTGATAAAATTGATTATCGGATTGAGGAAGAGGTTCCACTTGCGGAACGTCTTAATATGGTATATTCCGGGACTCTTGTTACGTACGGCAGAGCGGAAGTGTTAGTAACAGAAACCGGTATGAATACGGAGATGGGCAAGATTGCAGATCTTATGAATGGGGCGAAAGACAAGAAGACACCATTACAGAAGAGTATGGATGATTTTAGTAAGAAATTGGCAATGGTGATCATAGGAATCTGTGTGGTGGTTTTCGCGTTGCAGATATATCAAAAGACACCGGTTTTAGATGCTTTGATGTTCGCCGTGGCGTTAGCGGTGGCGGCGATACCGGAAGCATTGAGTTCCATTATTACGATCGTACAGGCAATGGGTACGCAGAAGATGGCGGCAGAAGGTGCTATTATGAAAGAATTGAAAGCGGTGGAAAGTCTTGGCTGTGTGTCTGTGATCTGTTCAGATAAGACGGGAACATTGACGCAGAATAAGATGACAGTGACAAGTTTATATATAGATGGAGAAGTAATTACACCGGAGGATATGAATCTTCACAAGCAAAGTCATCGATATCTGCTCTATAATGCCATATTGAACAACGATTCTTCGGTGCAGGGGGAAAAGCAGATAGGAGATCCTACAGAGGCGTGTTTGCTTACAATGGCAAGAACGGCATTTCGTCATACATCTGTTGAGGTACAGGAGGAAGATGTAAGACAGATGATGCCAAGATTAGAGGAACTGCCGTTTGATTCAGAACGGAAAATGATGAGTACGAAATATCTGGTACATGGTGTGCATACGGTTTTCACAAAAGGAGCATTGGATATGCTCTTGCCGAGAATTACCAGAATTTTGACAGAAGATGGTGTCATGGCAATCACGAATGAACAACGGAATGCTATTTTACGGCAAAATGAGGAATTTTCACAAAATGGACTCCGGGTGCTTACCTTTGTGTATAAAGAGGTTATGGAGGAAGAACGGCTGTGTTTAGAAGCAGAAGAGGATTATATATTTATAGGATTAGTGGCAATGATGGATCCGCCAAGAGAGGAATCCATACAAGCTGTTGCGGACGCCAGATCAGCAGGCATCCGTACGGTGATGATCACAGGTGACCATAAGGTGACGGCAACTGCAATTGCAAAACAGATTGGTATATGGGAAGATGGAGATGTGGCAGTAACCGGACAGGAATTAGATGCTATGCCGGACGAGGAATTAGATCGTGTTCTTTCGGATATAGCGGTGTATGCCAGGGTTTCACCTGAGAATAAGATCCGTATTGTTGAGGCATGGCAACGAAGAGGTTCGGTGGTTGCCATGACAGGAGACGGAGTCAATGATGCACCAGCACTTAAGAAAGCGGATATTGGTGTAGCAATGGGAATTACGGGAACAGAAGTCTCGAAGGATGCAGCGGCAATGATCCTTTCAGATGATAATTTTGCAACAATCATGAAGGCGGTCAGCAATGGGCGGAGTGTGTATCGGAATATCCAGAATGCGATTCAGTTCCTGCTTTCTGGTAATATGGCAGGAATTCTTACGGTGTTATACTGCTGTATGGCAGCACTTCCGGCTCCGTTTGCTCCGGTGCACCTGCTTTTTATTAACCTTCTCACGGATTCTTTGCCGGCGTTGGCAATTGGAATGGAAACTACAGATAAAACATTGCTAAAAGAACAACCAAGAGATACCAACGAAGGAATTATGACTTCTAATTTTGTAGGCCATTTATTCGGATATGGATTTATGATTGCAGTGGTCACAATCGTGGCATTTTATGTTGGAATGCAGGAAGGTAAGACTTATGCAAGTACTATGGCATTTGCTACGCTGACATTGACTAGATTATTCCATGGGTTCAATTGCCGCAGCAGAAAATCACTTGCGCGGTTGGGAGTGTTGGGCAATCCATGGAGTGTAGGTGCTTTTGGAATTGGAGTGCTGTTGCTTGTGTGTGTAATCGGTATTCCGGGATTACGACAGATGTTTGAGGTGGCGGTATTGACAGTGCCACAGATTGGGGCTATCATGTTGCTGGCAATGCTGCCTACCATATGCATTCAGTTGACCCGTGTGATGCTGGGAAAATAGGTTATATGGAAAATGACACCATTAATTGGATGGTGTCATTTTTTTCATAAGATCTATGATATTGTTCAGGGAATCAATAAAGGTCTGTTTCTCGTCCTCTGACAAAGAGGCAAGAGAAGTGGTGAATCGCTTGCGGTATTCCTGCTTTAATTGTGCCAGTAATTGAATACCGGAGTTTGATAGGCTGACATCTAACTGGCGGCGATTGGTATCGTGCGTGTTACGGAAGATAAGCTGACGTTTGGCAAGAGGAGCTACGGCACGTGTTGCCTGTTCTCTTGAGATGCATAGCTTGTCTGCCAACTGACTCATCGAAAGACTTGGAACGGCTGACAGGATCAACAGAATTCGAAGTTGTGTCTTTGTAATCTGTATTTCCTTTAATTCTGTAAAATTATTAAAATATTGAAAATAACTAGGAAGCAGTTCTAAAAGAGAGAGAATTGCTTCTTCTTCGTTATGCTGTTTCATAATAATGACCATCCTTTATATACTTCTTACAACCCATTATATGAAAAAATAATTGGAAATTCAACAAGGATTATTATGGTTTGAAACGAATATATCGGAAAAGGCCGAAAACAGGATTCTCATATCCCATTTATTGGACATTACATTTGTTAATATGCTTATACCAAAGAGGAATAAGAAAGAAGGAGGTAGTATGAAAAGATACAGGTGTAGATGTCTCATAATCATGGTCGTGGTGTGTGGCATTTTATGGAATGGTAGCGTTGGGTATGCACAGTCTCTTTATTACGAGGTGCAGGATCGGAGTATGATGTGTAGACAGATAGTGTCTCTTATGAAGGAAAGACAGAAGGAGGTGAGTTTCTACTATCCGGGAATTAAGCAGGATATGATGCAATATAAGATGAAACAGTATGTTTCTTTCTTTGAGGATCTGTCGGATATAGATGCTTATGTAATAGGGGGAGTAGAAGCAATTGAGGTTCAGTATGCGGTGGAATCAGATTCAGCGGTTGTATTTTGTATTCAATACCGGACAACATTGCAACAGGAGAGATATGTGGATCGCAAAGTAAGAAAACTGACTAGAAAAGTACGCTCACAAAGACGGATCAGACGGATACAATGGGGCAGACGTTATCTGATTACGCATATGCGATATGATAGAAGATATTATACAGCATATGATGCCTTTTACCGGGGAAAAGGTAACTGTATGGCATATTCCTATGCATTTGTCCGGTTGATGCAGGAGTTAGAGGTTCCGTGTATATATGTGAGCAATGAGGAGCATGCGTGGAATATGGTCCGGGTAGATGGCAGATGGTATTATGTAGATATAACATGGGAAGAGACAGACAGGGATAATATGTATTTTCTAAGGGGGAAGGAGGATTTTCCAGGACATGGAACGATACGATATGGTTTGCCCCGAAAAGCCAGGATTGCCAGGAAAGGATATATTTCCCAATGTATACGCAAATGATTTGAAATATCATGGATGTTATGCTACAATAATTTCCGATTGAGAGAAATTCTTATTAACAAGCTATAAGGAGGATATATGCGTGGTTAAGTTATACGAAGGCGGAGCTTATCTGGTCAATGGTACAGAGATTATTCCAGATGGAGCGAATCAGGAACAGGAATTAAAGAGCAAGACAGGAAGTGTGATTTCGAAGGAAGAAGCGGCTAAGAATACAATTGCTTATAATATTTTGAAAGCACATAATACTTCAGAAGACATGGATAATCTTCAGATCAAGTTCGATAAGTTGACATCACATGATATTACATTTGTTGGAATTATTCAGACGGCAAGAGCATCTGGATTAGAGAAATTCCCAATTCCATATGTATTAACAAACTGTCACAATTCTCTTTGTGCGGTAGGAGGAACCATCAATGAGGATGATCATATGTTTGGACTTACCTGTGCAAAGAAATATGGTGGAGTATATGTACCTCCTCATCAGGCAGTTATTCACCAGTTTGCGAGAGAGATGCTGGCAGAATGTGGAGCCATGATCTTAGGTTCTGATTCTCATACCCGTTATGGTGCATTGGGTACTATGGCAATCGGAGAAGGCGGCGGAGAGCTTGTTAAGCAGTTACTTTGTCAGACATATGATGTGAAGATGCCGGGAGTTGTTGCTATTTATTTAGATGGTAAGCCGGAAGCAGGCGTTGGTCCACAGGACGTTGCACTTGCAATCATTGGTGCGGTATTTGCCAATGGTTATGTGAAGAATAAAGTAATGGAGTTCGTAGGTCCTGGCGTGGATAGCTTAAGTGCAGATTATCGTATTGGCATAGATGTAATGACCACAGAGACAACCTGTCTTTCCTCTATCTGGAAGACGGATGATAAGGTGAAAGATTTCTATGATATCCACGGAAGAAGCGGAGATTATAAGGAATTGAATCCGGGTGCAGTTGCATACTATGATGGTGTTGTCTATGTAGATCTTAGTAAAGTGAAACCAATGATCGCAATGCCATTCCATCCAAGTAATACTTATACGATTGAAGAGTTGAATGCAAACTTAATGGATATCTTGGAGGATTGCGAAAAGCGTGCTTTAGTCAGCTTGGATGGTAAGGTTGACTTTGCATTGAAAGATAAAGTAAGAGATGGTAAGTTATATGTAGATCAGGGTATTATCGCAGGATGTGCCGGTGGTGGATTTGAGAATATCTGTGCAGCAGCAGATATCCTGAAGGGTTCATACATTGGAGCAGATGAATTTACATTAAGTGTCTATCCGGCTTCTACACCAATCTATATGGAATTGGCTAAGAACGGAAGATTGGCAGATTTGATCGAGACTGGTGCGATTGTGAAGACTGCATTCTGTGGACCTTGTTTCGGTGCGGGTGATACACCAGCCAATAATGCATTTTCTATCCGTCATTCTACAAGAAACTTCCCGAATCGAGAAGGTTCTAAGGTACAGAATGGACAGATTTCATCCGTTGCCTTAATGGATGCCCGTTCTATTGCAGCAACGGCAGCGAATAAGGGTTATCTGACTGCGGCAACTGATGTAGATGTGAACTTTACGAATCCGAAATATTTCTTTGATCAGAATATTTATGCAAATCGTGTATATAATGGTGTTGGTAAAGCAGATCCAAGTGTGGAGATTAAGTTCGGTCCGAACATTAAGGACTGGCCGGAGATGGTGGCTTTGACAGATAATCTGGTATTGAAGGTTGCTTCTGTCATCCATGATCCGGTTACGACAACTGACGAGTTGATTCCATCAGGAGAGACGTCTTCTTATCGTTCGAATCCGTTAGGACTTGCTGAATTTACATTGTCACGTAAAGATCCGGAATATGTGGGACGTGCCAAGGCAATTCAGGCTGTTGAGAAAGTAAGAGAAGAAGGTAAGTGCATGGGTGAGGCGTACCCAGAGATGCGTGAGATCATGCACAAAGTAAAGGAACAGTTCCCAGATGCATGCAGGGATAATACAGGTGTTGGTTCTACCATCTTTGCAGTGAAACCAGGAGATGGTTCTGCACGTGAACAGGCAGCATCCTGCCAGAAGGTACTTGGTGGATGGGCGAATGTTGCCAAAGAATATGCAACGAAGAGATATCGTTCCAACCTGATCAACTGGGGAATGTTACCATTCTTAATGCCAGAAGATTATGATTTTGAGATTGATGATTATATCTTCATTCCAGACATTGCCAAGGCGGTTCGCGAGAAGAATAATGATATTAAAGCCTATGTAGTGAACAAGGATATGAAAGAGCTTACATTCCATCTTGGAGATCTGACAGATCACGAGAGAGAGATTATCCTGAAGGGTTGTCTGATCAATTATAATCGTGGATAAAGACAAATAATGTAGACAATTGAATTGTTTGCAATGGAAGAAATCCTGCTAAGAACACAATGTTGTGGTCTTAGTGGGATTTTTCTTTTAAAGAGAGGGAAGATGTGCTATAATAAATATAATTTTTAGAAAGACAGAATAGATATATGGGAAATAAGAAAAAGAGAACAATATCAAGCAGTTTTGCCATGCAGGCAACGATATTAGCAGCAGCTA
The DNA here is from genome assembly GCA_902762905.1 of uncultured Lachnospiraceae bacterium. Lineage (GTDB taxonomy): Bacteria > Bacillota > Clostridia > Lachnospirales > Lachnospiraceae > CAG-590. Next base: position 15,966 of record CACWQE010000029.1, read on the forward strand.
GTGTCATATCTAAAGTGATTGGAATGGTATATAACATTCCATTTGCTAATATATTAGGAAAAGCAGGAAACGGATATTACGGAGCTGCTCAGACTGTATATGGTTATATCTGGACAATTGCAGTATTCAGTATACCGGCAGCCTTATCCAAACTAATCTCAGAACGGGTGCAGCGTGGAGAATATCGTAATGTGAAACAGATATACAAAGGTGCTATGTTATATATGGTAGTTGTTGGTGGTGTGGCTTCTTTATTTACGTATATTGTTGCACCGTATATTGTCACAGATAATACCGTATTGTCGCTGAGGATCTTAGCACCAACTATCTTCATATCAGGATTTGCCAGTGTGTACCGGGGATATTTTCAGGCATATGGGAATATGGTGCCGACATCCATTTCTCAGATTATTGAACAGGTGATCAATGCAATTGTCAGTATTGTGGCGGCATTAGCATTTATTAAATGGGCGGTTGCGCATGGGCATGGTGCAATGTCAGATGTGTATGGGGCTGCCGGAGGTACATTGGGAACCGGTGTGGCAGCAACCGTTAGTCTGATCTATATTGTATGGTTGTTTCGCAGACAACGTGGAACTGTGGAAGAAAAGATTGCACAGGATACTACAACAGAGATTCTTTCCTATCGTTCCGTGATCAAGTTATTATTGATGGTTGCAACACCGATTATATTAAGTTCTGCAATCTATAATGTGAATGTTATCTTAGATATGACAATATATCAGAAGATGTTACAGTATATGGGTATGAGTAGCGAACTGATCGATGGACAGTATGGACTATATAGCCGTATGTATTTAGTTCTTGCGAATGTTCCAATTGCGATGGCAGCTGCGGTAGGGTCTGCGGTTATTCCGAGTGTATCGGGTGCCTATGCAGTAGGTGATAAGGAAGGATGTAATCATAAGATTCAACAATCCCTGCAACTGGCAATGGTACTTACAGTGCCTTGTGCGGTAGGGTTTGCAGTGTTAGGCAAGCCGATCGTAAGATTAGTGTATTATAGTTTGTCAGGAGAAGATACCACAATGGTATCGAATCTGTTGTTGATCGGTGGTATTTCTATTGTATTATATGGAATTTCTAGTGTATTGAATGGTGTTTTACAGGGAATTGGTAAGGTGAATATACCGGTTATTAGTTCCATTACCGCATTAGTAGGGCATATCCTGTTATTAGTACCTTTGATTGGAGTAGCGAAGCTAGAGATCTATTCATTGATTCTTGCAACTGCATTTTATGCAATTATAGTTGTGGCAATGAATCTATACTTTGTAAAGAAAGAATTGCAGTTTAAGATGGAGTGGAAACAGACGGTAGGGGTGCCGGTGATTTCTGCGGTTGTTATGGGGCTTGTTGCAATTCTTGCATACAAAGGATTTGATTGGATGCTGGTTCACGTTATGGGTGCATTTATCAGTAATGCAATTGCTGTATTGATTGCAATCGGTCTTGCGGCAGTTACCTATTTTGCGGTAATGTTGAAGGTTGGTGGATATACAGAAGAGATGTTGCTTGCATTCCCGAAAGGAGCGATGTTGGTGAAGGTGGCACGTAAGCTGCATTTTATTCGATAGAAGCAGAAGAAAGACGCATAATGTATGGAAAGGGGCGATTGTTATGAAGTTAACATTTATTGGAGCGGATCATGAGGTGACCGGAAGTTGTCACTGTCTGCAGGCTTGTGGGAAGAATATTCTGATTGACTGTGGTATGGAACAGGGGCCGGATGTGTATGAGAATCAGGAACTTCCAATGAATCCGTCAGATGTGGATTATATTTTGTTGACACATGCTCATATTGATCATTCGGGACTACTCCCGCTTATGTATGCGAAAGGATTCCGGGGACAGGTGTATACGACGAAGGCAACAACGGATCTTTGTCAGATTATGTTGCGTGACAGTGCACATATTCAGGAGTTTGAGGCAGAGTGGCGGAATCGGAAAGCGAGACGTGCTGGAGAAGAAGAATACATTCCGCTGTATACAATGAATGATGCGATTGGCGTATTAGCTTTTTTTGTACCGTGTCAGTATGATGAGGTGATTACCTTAGCGGATGGAATCAAGATTCGTTTTTCGGATGTAGGACATCTGCTTGGCTCTGCCAGCATTGAGGTATGGCTGACCGAAGGAGATATCTCCAAGAAGATTGTATTTTCTGGAGATATTGGTAACATCAATCAGCCAATTATCAAAGATCCGCAGTATCTGAAAGAGGCAGATTATGTGGTGATGGAGTCTACCTATGGAGACCGGAATCATGGTGGAACACCGGATTATGTAGCAGAATTAACCAGAATTATTAAGGAAACATTTGATAAGGGTGGTAATGTAGTCATTCCTTCCTTTGCAGTTGGAAGAACGCAGGAATTATTGTATTTCATTCGGAAGATCAAATATGACAACCTGCTTCCTGAATATGAAGGATTTGAGGTATATGTAGATAGTCCATTGGCAGTAGAGGCAACGAATATCTTTAATAAAAATGTTGATAATTGCTTTGATGAAGAAGCCATGGAGCTTATTAAGCAGGGAATCAATCCAATTGCTTTCCCGGGACTTAAGACATCCGTTACAAGTGATGATTCCAAGGCGATCAATTTTGATATGAAACCAAAAGTAATTATTTCTGCGTCTGGAATGTGTGAGGCAGGGCGTATCCGGCACCATTTAAAGCATAATCTCTGGAGAAAAGAGTGTACAATTTTATTTGTAGGATATCAGGCACATGGAACACTTGGTCGTAGTATTTTAGAGGGTGCAACAACAGTTAAGCTATTTGGTGAGCTGATTGAAGTTCGGGCAAGGATTGAGAAGTTAGAAGGAATCAGTGGTCATGCAGATCAGGCGGGTTTATTGAGATGGCTGCATGCATTTGAACCAAAGCCAAAAGTATTTGTTGTACATGGAGAAGATCTGGTATGTGAGCACTTTAAGAATATGATCCAGGAGGAAGGATATGAAGCTGTTGCACCATTTTCCGGTGCGGAATTTGATATGGCAGCCGATGAATTGATCTTTGAGGGCGTATCAACGAAGAAAGTGAAGATCAGTCAGAAGGCATTCCGGGCACAGGCAATCTTTGACCGGTTGGTGGCAGCAGGCAATCGTCTTCTTACGGTTATTGCGCATAACAAGGGCGGTGCGAACAAGGATCTGGTTCGGTTTACAGATCAGATTAACAGTCTGTGTGATAAGTGGGATCGATAGGAACTATAAGAATTAGTAGAATGTGGAGTAGTAATATATGAAGGAACGAAAGAGAATTGCGCTGTTGGTAGGACAGCCGGAGGAAGACAATCAAACATTATTTATCAAGGGCTTTTTAGAACAGAGTTTCCTTTATGATTATGACGTCTGCATTTTTGCAATGTATCAGAAGTATCAGGAGACGCAGAATCGGGAAGTTGGGGAATCTCATATCTTCTCGTTGATCGAGTATCATTTATTCGATGCATTTGTGATCCTGTCAGATACGATTCAGACACCGCAGGTTGCGGACCGGATTGAACATCGGTTAAAGAATTGTTTTTCCGGTCCTGTAATCTGTGTAGACCGCGAGAGCAAGTATTTTCCGACGGTTATGACGGATCACTATACTCCGACGAAGCGTCTGATATCGCATTTGATCGAGGAACATGGTTATCGGGATATTGCATATGTTACAGGTAAGAGATGGCATCCGCATTCGAAACAGCGTCTGCAAGGGTTCTTAGACTGCATGAAAGAACATGATATCGTTGTGGAACCGGGACGGATCTTTTATGGAGATTTCTGGTATACCAGTGGGGCGAATGCAGCAGAGTTGATGCTACGGGATAGGGAGCATCTGCCGCAGGCAATCGCATGTGCCAATGACTGTATGGCAATTGGAGTAGCAGAAGCATTGACCAAGAGCGGATTGCGTGTACCGGAGGATATTGCTGTTATTGGATATGATTCGATCACAGAGGGCAGATTAAGTCCGGAGCCAATTACATCAGCACCGATTCCGGCAGAGGATTGTGGTAAGCATGTAGCTGCAAGTATTGATGCATTATTGCATGGTCGTGCAATGACAAAGTTTGAAGCAGATGTTCCGTTATTTATTGGCAGAAGTTGTGGATGTCACGTGGAATGCACACAATTTCAATCTACTTTGCGGAAAGAATGGGCAACAGATATCTCTTCGAATAATTTCTATTCCTGTTTTAACCACATAATGGAGGATATGTTCTGTCAGTCAGATATGGAAGGACTGATGAATACAATATTCTCTTATGTATCCCAGATCCGGGATTTTGATAATTTCCATCTGTGTCTGAATTCCGATTGGAACCATTTAGAAGACACGGATCGGGATATTAAGTGGACAGATTATAGCGATGAGATGATACATATTCTACAGTGTGGAAAAGAGGGTATGAATCAGGATAAGGTAGACTTTGAGGATACCTTTGACCGTCATATACTATTGCCGGAGTTGCATCGGGAACATGATACTCCGATGGCATATATATTTACACCGCTGCACTTTGAGGAACGATGCTTTGGATATGCAGTGGTAAGCTATGGTAATGAGCCAAGAGGGTATCAGGAAGAGTATCGTTTGTGGGTTCGCAGCGTGATGCAGGGCTTAGAGTGTTTCCGCAGAATTGAAGACCTCAAGCGGAGCAACCGGATATTAGAGTCCAGCCGGATTCGTGATAATCTGACCGGATTCTATAATTATAAGGGCTTTATGGTAAGTGCTGCATCCCTTATTAAGCAGGCGAATGAAAAACAGTGCTGGTTAAGTACATTGGTGGTGGATATCTGTAATCTGGACCGTATTAATATTACTTACGGAAGAGAAGCAGGTAATGAAGTCATACAGGCAATTGCCAATATTATTGAGAAGTGTACAGAGGATGGAATGGTATGCGGACTTGGTAATGGGGAATTTGCGATTACGATTCTGTCGGAACAGGATAATAAGGATGCGATACATGCAATACGGGATCGTATTCTTGCAGAGATACAGCAGTATAACCGCAGCAGTAAGAAGGAGTATCAGTTAGCGGTATATACCGGAAGTAAGACAGAGAAGGTGGAAAATGCAAAAGAATTAGAACGTCTTTTGAGTGGTGCGGTTAGTCAGAAGAATGGTAACAAGGCAAATATGCAGCGGTCAGAGACGAAGCAGGTTTTGACGGAAGAAGAGAAACAGGAAGAAGCACTGGTGAAGCATATATTAGATGACAACCGGTTCCGGTATCATTTCCAGCCAATTGTTAGTGCGAAGGATGGAGAGATCTTTGCATATGAAGCATTGATGCGGCCGGATGTACAGCCATTTGTATCTCCACTTACCGTACTGAAATATGCCGAGGGCATGGATCGGTTATATGACGTGGAGAAGGCGACTTTTTTCAATGTCTTACAATATGTGAAGACGAACTGGGCATTGTTTGATAAGCGGAAGGTGTTTGTGAACAGTATCCCTGGTAAGCAGTTAGTCGGGGCAGATAAAGAGACACTTCGGGAGAAAATGCAGTCTGCAGCGGATGTATTTGTTGTGGAACTGACGGAACAGACAGAGATTCCAGATGAACAGTTGACAAAGATGAAGGACGACTATTGCCGGATGGGAATTGAGACAGCGGTAGATGATTATGGAACCGGATATTCGAATATCACGAATCTGCTCCGGTATATGCCGAATTATGTGAAGATTGACCGTATGCTGTTGACGGATATTCAGGATAGTCCGCAGAAGCAGCATTTTGTCAGTGAGATTGTTACCTTTGCACATGACAATGATATTATGGCATTGGCAGAGGGTGTAGAGACAACAGAGGAATTAGAGGCAGTGATCGAGCTGGGTGTGGATCTCATTCAGGGATATTATACGGCAAAGCCGGCCGCAGAACCGATTGCATCGATTCCGGCAGAGATTAAGAGTGAGATTATCCGGTATCAGCATATCCGGATGAAGCAGACAGGCTTAGAGACTTATATTGCAGGCCGTGAGAACCGCGTATCTACGGTGAAAGTGGCATCCCAGAAGTACCGGACGGTATATATTCCATCCGAGGGCGAGATTCACCGCGATATTACATTCGCAGGAACACCGGGAATGGAGTCTAAGCTGGATCTGCGGATTGAGTCCGGGTATCATGGAACGATTGAGCTTGAGAACATTCATTTCATGGCAAAGAAGAATCATCCGTGTATTGAATTAGGCGAGAACTGTTCGGTTATGATTGTTCTGAAAGGCGAGAATGTCTTAAAGGGCGGTGGAATCCGTGTTCCGCAAAGTTCGAAGCTGACGTTGTCGGGTAATGGTAATTTGTTGATTATATTAAGTGATACCGGTAATTATGCGATCGGTAATGATTATGAGAATGGGCATGGTATTCTGGAATTAGATCAGGATGGAGAGATCGTGATTGAAGGAAATGTTGTGCATGGAATTGGAATTGGTTCCGGATTAGGCGGTGTGACACATATTAATCGTGGAAAATATATGATTCAGATGAATGGTGAGGAAGGCGTTGCAATTGGTTCAATCAAGGGAGATATGCAGCTTTCCATTCATCATTGTAATATGGAGATAGCCATGGGCTGTACCAAAGGAATCGGAGTCGGTTCTATGACAGGCAGCGTGGATATTGCAATGGAACATCTATTCTTTAAATGTGTATCTGGAGGTAATTATGCAATTGCATTGGGAACTTTTGATGGGGCAAGAAGTCACACCTCGATCGAGAGTGGAGATGCGATCATCCGGATGCGAGGAGAACGGGTATGTGGTATCGGTTCAGAGACCGGTGATACGGCATTTTCCATGAGTGCAGTGGCATTGACGATTCAGAATGAAGGAAAAGAAGCAATTGTGTTAGGTAACTGGACAGATACGGCCAGAGTACGGATCTACAATTCCGGCGTGGATACGCAGCTTCGTACGAAATGGCACACTGATATCGGTGCAGCGGAAGAGGACATTGAGATCATCAATGGTATCTGTCATTTCCATCGCAATGGAGAAGAGATTGTGCGGCATTGTGAGGAAGTGGAGTTATAGGAAGCTGGCATTAACATACATTTAACACAAAGCGATAGAAATCACGATAGAAGCACCAGATATACCATGCTATGTTATAGAGGAGAAAGAATGCAGGTGGTATATAATGGACAAAGATAAAAAGTTAGAAAAGAAGATCATATCGGATTTTAGGGAATCACTATCCGATCAGGAATATCAATTAAAATGTATGTGGGCAATTCAGGTGATCGAATCTAAGATTTCCATGATCGATCAGGAACTGAAAGGGAACAAAGACCGTGTTGTGGTAACACAGGTGACGCATCGGATTAAGTCGGCAGAGAGTATTTACCGTAAGTTGAAACGCAAGAATATTAAGATTAACCTGAAAGAGGCGAAGAAACGGTTAAATGATATAATCGGAGTAAGGGTTACCTGCCTGTTTCAGGATGATGTATATGAGATCATGCAATGCCTCAGTATGCAGGGGGATCTGCATATCCTTAAGGTGAAGGATTATATCAAGGAGCCGAAAGATACCGGATACCAGAGTCTGCATCTGATCGTAGAGGTGCCGATCTATCTGACAAAGAAGGCACAGTGGGTCAAGGTGGAGATTCAGCTTCGGACGGTGGCAATGGACTTCTGGTCCGTGTTAGATTATCAGTTACTCTATAAGAAAGAAGTTAGTCAGGCGGAAGAGATTGCGACAGAGTTAAAGCATTATGCAGAAGTGATTGCAGATATGGATCAAAATATGATGAAATTAAGAGACCGGATACAGGAGATCTAAAGTTCCTGTTCCGGTCTTCTATTGTAAATGTCTAATATATTCTTAATTAGCAGTATTCAGATGATGTACCGGAAGATATACCGGTAATCCGTCCTTATAGCTAACATGTGGTTCCCCAAGAATCAATGGAGCCATATAGTCGTAAAGTGCAGGCATGATATCATTGCCTGCGTCATTGATCCATTCCCGTGGAATTGACTTGGCTTCATTAGCAATTCCCTTGATGTCGGCAGTTTCAATCGTAACTTCATATGGGGTGTTCGAGACACGTTGCAGGGTAAGCATACATTCCGTTTTACCTTCGGTTGCATATGCAACCGCCTGATTACCTAAGCGGAAAGATTCATCGATATCGGTAAGGGAGGAAATGTGGGCGGCACAGCGCTGTAAGACGTTCAGCTCGATTGAACGAACCTTTACGCCAATCCGATCCTTTACTAACATCTCTAAGCACTTTCCGGTTCCACTTAACTGGGAGTGACCAAACTGGTCATTGGCAGCAGTCGTGGCACTGATATAGTTTCCATCTTTATCTTTAATTCCTTCGGAAACAGCGACGATGACATTATTTCGTTTGTTAAGCTCGCTTTCTACATCCTGTAGGAATTGTTCGGTATCGAAGGCAACCTCAGGAAAATAGATTAAATGCGGAGCTGAATTATATTCATTACGTGCAAGTGCAGAAGCTGCTGTCAGCCATCCGGCATCCCGGCCCATGATCTCAATAATCGTGACACTCTTCACACTATAGATAAAGGTATCGTGGGCAATCTCTAATAAAGAGGAAGCTACATACTTGGCAGCAGAACCGTATCCCGGTGTATGATCGGTGATACATAGATCGTTATCAATGGTTTTAGGAATACCGATGATCCGGATATCACTATTGCGTTCTTTGCCGTAAGCACTTAACTTCAGTACAGTATCCATGGAATCATTGCCGCCAATGTAGAAAAATGCTCCGATGTTATAACGTTCAAACTGTTCAAAGATGAATGCATAATCGGAATCATCCACTTTGTAATCGGGAAGTTTATAACGGCAGGAGCCTAGATACATGGCTGGGCTGATCTTCAATGTATCAATGAAATCTGGAATCTCGTCCACCTGTTTGGTTAAGTCGATTAACTGGTTCTTAAGGATTCCTAAAATTCCATATTGGGAACCGTATACGGAATCATATTGATCGCTCTTGATCGCAGCATCTAATACACCGGCTAAAGATGCATTGATTGCAACGGTAGGTCCACCGGACTGAGCGACGATAACATTTTTCTTAGACATAATCTTCTCCTTTTTATCTGTTTGTCTATCAGATTCTGCAATCTATCATACTTGATACAATCATAAAATTCAAGGAATATTTTCTTGTGTTTTTTATATAAGTGGTGTATAATTTACCTAGATTTAAGAGATAGTAATATCGTAGAACTTCTGGGGTGCACGACAACTCCTGTTATTTTGAACCTACATTTATTTTTATGGGACACTGATATTTATAGATGGATGTCAAGCCTGCTTTGATGGGACGGCAGAAGTCTATGTGGAGTAGCCCACCTAGCTTGGCTAGGACTCAAAATGCAGGAAACGACATTCCCGGTTGTTCTACTTTATGATAAGATTACGAAAGATAGAAGATACCAAAGAGTTTATATAGACACGAAGGAGTTTACATAGGCACGAAAGAGAATGAAGCAGCATTGGTCGACGGATCGCATTAGCATACGTCTAAGTGCTGCTTCTTGTATGTTTAGATTAATATCGGGGCAGGAAGGAATTAAGCGCAATGAAGAAGAATAGAAAGAGAAAACATTCAGGGTTATGGATATTGGTTGGTATTCTGGCTGTGCTTGGAGTGATCGGTGGCATTTTGATCAAGTTGGGATTTTACCAGACATTGTCGAATCAGTTCATGCCGAACCGGGAGGCTAACCGGTTGATCAGTTATCTGGGCGTGAATGATTATGAATATACGGATCGTCTGGGATCTCCCTTTACTGTAACACAGGCAAAACAGTTATTAAAGCAGGCAGATGTATCTTATGATCAGGTGGATGTGTCGTTAGAACATAAGCCGGGGTTCCTTCCACTTACAACGAAACAGTTTGAAAAGTTATATGATGCGATGATTCAGGCCTTGGAATTGGATCGTCTGATGAGTGAGAACTTGTACATATATGACATTGATAATGCAGTGAACAAGGTAATTGATGGTGTTGCATATGAGGTGGTCAGCACGAATAATGGCGATTACTATATGGAAAAAGACTATGGATTGGATAGTGCATACATTGGCAAGGTGGTTCGTGTGTATGTCTCGAATAATGAGATTATTCTCTGTCAGGGGGAGAGCAAAGAACAGGTTACTGTCAAGAATGCTTACCTCTCTAAAGTATCGGAAGAGGATGGAGACTATAACGTACTTGCTTATGTGGACAGTTCTGCAAAGAAATTTCCTGTTTCCAAAGAGGTTGCCAAGAGTATCAAAGGGGAGAATTTCTTAGGGGATATTATATTATCTAACAAAGGCGTTGTGTCTGTTACGGATCATACCGGTGATCTGGTAGAAGCCAAGGTAACAGCATGTGCGGATGGAGTAATTACGGTAGAAGGTCAGGATGATCCGGTCTATTTGTCGGATACATTTAATGTCTATAAGGTAAATGGTTCATTTAAGGCAATGCAGTCCGCAGGTACACTGATCGGATATGATAAGATTTCGCTTTACATAAAGGATAACATGTTAGAAGCTGCACTGATCACAGAGGATATCTATGCGAAGAACATCAGGGTATTGATCAGCAATACGGATTACACGGACTATTATCATGGTGAAGTATCTGTGACTTCCGATACGGATTATACGATCGCATATGGGGATCAGGTAGAAGAGCATGCAGCGGGAGATAAAGTATCATTTCGTAATGGAAGTGAACAGTTGAAGAAGGGGGCTGCGAAGATCCGGTCAAAAGAGGAAGACGGAAAGATTACCATTACTTCCATCAAACGACAGAGTGGCAATCCTTCATATCGTGGTACGATTGAACTATCCCGGGATGATAAGGGAGTATTAATTGTTAACGAGTTACCGGTGGAAGAATATCTGTATGGGGTCGTTCCAAGTGAGATGCCTGTCTCTTATGAGACTGAGGCATTAAAAGCACAGGCAATCTGTGCAAGGGCATATGCATACCGTCAGATGGAAAGTGATGGGTATACAAAGTATGGTGCACATTTAGATGACAGTATTTCCAGTCAGGTATATAATAATGTGGGCGAAGATGAACGGGCCATCTATGCAGTGGATGATACATATGGTGTTGTTCCTTGTTATGACAATGAAGTGATTGAAGCATTTTTCTTCTCGACATCCTGTGGTACTACAAGTAATAATAGTGCGGTGTGGGGAGGTAATCAGGAGCCATACTTGCTAGATACGATGGAGACAGAATTAAATGATATGGCAAGCTTAGATAATGAGGAGAGTTTCCGAGAGTTCATAGATGGAGAATTGGGAAGTGGGTTCATTGAACAGGATGAGCCGTTCTTCCGGTGGAGTGTAGGATTCACAAAAGAGAAGATAACAGAAGCAATCAATAGCCATTTATATGACCGGATCAAGGCAATGCCGGAGAATATATTAGCAATGAATGCAAATGGGGAATATGAGAAGAAGTCAATTAATACGATTGGAGATCTTGTGAGCATTGAAGTGACGAAACGGGGAGCAAGCGGAATTGTAGAAGAGATGGTGATTACCGGAACTGCAGAGACAATATTGGTAAAAGGGCAGTCCAATGCAAGAGCTTTGTTGAGTCCAGAGCAGGTAGCAATCCGTAAACAGGATGGATCTACCGTTACAGGGTGGACTTCCTTACCAAGTGCTTATTTCTATGTAGATGATAGTAATGGATTTGCAATTCGTGGTGGTGGCTTTGGCCACGGCGTGGGACTTAGCCAGAATGGTGCCAATGATATGGCGAAACTTGGATATCTGGCAAGTGATATTATCAGCCATTATTATACGGCAGTGGAATTGAAAGACATGTATGAATTAATGGGAAAATAAACGGGAGAGAGAGATGAAAAAGCCGGAAAAGAAAGGAAAAAGGGAACGACTTAAGTTAATTATCAGCTTTATCTATAAGTTTGGTGTGAAGATCAGTGATAACTATACAGCAGCATGTGCAGCACAGGCAGCATTCTTCATTTTGCTTTCCGTTGTGCCAATTATTTCCCTGATATTGGCAGTTACAACGTATCTGCCATTTACACAGCAGGATGTATTACATCTGATGATGCAGATCATACCGGATGATTTGATCGGCTATGTGCAGGATATTATTGCGGATCTGTACTCAAGAGCAGGTAAAACCGTCATCTCGGTTTCTGCAATTACTATGTTGTGGTCTGCATCGAAAGGAATTGCAGCCCTGATGGATGGCTTTAATTCGATGTATCAGTTAAGACAGGATAATAGTAACTGGTTAGTATCAAGAAGTATTGCGATTGTGTATACGATCTTGTTTATCTTGTTATTTGTGGTTGCAATGTGTGGATATGTAACGGTCAGCCACTATTATCAGGAATATATCAAAGGGGCTTTTGAGATCGAGTCTGCCACGCGTACCGTTTTGTTACTGATACGGTATGTGATAGGGTGGCTGCTATTTTACGCATTTCTTCTTATGATGTATGTGATATTACCGGGCGGCTTTGGCTTGCCGATCGGTAAAGAAGAAAAAAGTAATCTTGGAGTGAGAATCCGTCAACAGATGCCGGGTGCTGCTTTTGCCGCCGTGGCATGGCTGGTAATATCCCGTGTGGTTGTGATCTATATTGACTATTTTCCAAGCTTGTCTTTGATGTACGGATCGTTAGCTGGAATCGTCATTGCCATGTTGTGGTTATATTTTTGTATGTATTCGATCTTCATTGGAGCAGTAATTAATTATTTATTATCCGAAGGATACTTGACACGAGTGAAAAAGATGTTAAAATAAAGAGCGGTAATTGTTTTATGAATTGCCAACAGAATGAATAGTAACGATGATGGTGCAAAAGAATCCTATGTTCTAACAGAGAGAGGAAGTCGCTGGCTGGAAGCTTCTTTTAGTTCACATTTGATTTGAATTTCACACCGGAGTTTTGAAGATTGAACAGATGCAGGATATCTTGGTAGACTTCAACGGGTTATGAACGTTATAACATAAAGAGTGTCAGAATATAATATGTGTATATTCTGGAATTTGGGTGGTAACGCGAGTCAATTCGTCCCTTGGGATGAGTTGGCTTTTTCTATTTTATTAAGTTAGAAAGAAGAGCAAATTAAGAAAAGGAGATAAATCATGAAAGAGAAATTAGAAGCAATCAAGGCAGAAGCACTTGCAAAGATTGATAGTGCAAAAGACTTAGACAGCTTGAATGACATTAAGGTTGCAGTTCTTGGTAAAAAAGGAGAACTGACAGCAGTCCTTAAGTCCATGAAGGATGTTCCGGCTGAGGAGAGACCAATGGTTGGTCAGATGGTCAACGAGGCAAGAACAGCAATTGAAGAGAAGTTAGAGGAAGAGAAGACAAAGATTTCCCGTATGCTTCGTACAGAAAAGATGAAGAGAGAGACGATTGATGTTACACTTCCAGGTAAGAAGAACATGAGAGGTCACAGACATCCGAACCAGATTGCGTTAGAAGATCTGGAACGTGTATTTATCGGTATGGGTTATGAAGTGGTAGAAGGTCCGGAAGTAGAGTATGATAAGTATAACTTTGAACTTCTGAATATTCCGGCAAACCATCCGGCAAAGGATGAGCAGGATACCTTCTATATTACGAAAGATATTTTGTTAAGAACACAGACTTCTCCGGTACAGGCAAGAATTATGGAGCAGGGCAAACTTCCAATCCGTATTCTTTCTGCAGGTCGTGTGTTCCGTGCAGACGAAGTAGATGCAACACATTCTCCATCTTTCCATCAGGTAGAGGGACTGGTTGTAGATAAGAACATTACAATGGCAGATCTTAAAGGAACTTTGGCACAGTTTGCAAGAGAGTTCTTTGGTGAGAAGACACAGGTTAAGTTCCGTCCGCATCATTTCCCATTTACAGAGCCGTCTGCTGAGGTAGATATCACTTGCTTCAAGTGTGGTGGTAAGGGTTGTCGTATGTGTAAAGGAAGCGGCTGGATTGAGATTCTTGGCTGTGGTATGGTTCATCCACATGTATTGGAGATGTGTGGTATTGATCCAAAAGAGTACCAGGGATTTGCATTTGGTATTGGATTAGAGAGAATCACATTGTTAAAGTATGAGATTGATGATATGAGACTCCTCTATGAAAATGACACAAGATTTTTGAATCAGTTTTAGCGAAGCCGAGCAATGCACACTAGAAATCTTAGAGACGGAGGCAGGCTTGCCTGTCTTCCGGTGAGAAAGATTTCTGGTGTATAGTGCGAAGCACGGAAATCGAGATACCGGAAGGTATCGAGATTAGCATTGCGACTAATGTAGAAGTGAAAGAAAGGAAATGAATTATGAATACACCAATATCATGGATGAAAGCGTATGTTCCGGATCTTGACGTGGACGTACAGGAATTTGTAGATAAAATGACATTATCAGGTTCTCATGTAGAAGGTTATGAGAAGAAGGATAAGAATTTAGAGAAGATCGTAGTTGGACGGATTGAGACAATGGAGAAGCACCCGGATGCAGACAAGTTAGTTGTCTGCCAGGTTAATGTTGGATCAGAGAGTCTTCAGATCGTAACAGGTGCAAAGAATGTGAAAGTAGGAGATATGATCCCATTAGTATTAGACGGTGGTAAAGTTGCTGCTGCACATGGAGATGACAATGAGTATCCGGATGGAATCAGAATCAAGAAGGGTAAGCTTCGTGGTGTAGAAAGTAATGGTATGATGTGTGGAATTGAAGAACTTGGATCTTCCAGAGACTTCTATCCAGAGGCACCAGAAGATGGAGTATATGTATTCCCAGAGGGTTCTCCTGTAAAACCGGGAGATGATGCAGTACATGCATTAGGATTGGATGATACGGTTGTGGAATATGAGATCACATCAAATCGTGTGGATTGTTTTTCTATGATCGGTATGGCAAGAGAAGTTGCTGCAACATTCCGTAAGCCATTTTATCCACCAGTCGTAACAGTGAAAGCGAATGACAAAGATGTCAATGATTTTATCAAGGTTACGGTAAAGGATCACGACCTTTGTTCCCGTTACTGTGCAAGAGTAGTAGAGAATATCAAGATCGGACCATCTCCAAAGTGGATGCAGGATCGCTTGAAGGCAATGGGAATCCGTGCTATTAACAATTTAGTCGATATTACGAACTATATTATGGAAGAATATGGTCAGCCAATGCATGCATATGATCTTGATACGATTGCCAATCATGAGATTATTGTAAAGCGTGCCAATGATGGAGATACTTTTGTGACATTAGATGGTCAGGAACGTAAGATGGATTCTAACATCTTAATGATCTGTGATGGCGAAAAGGAAGTTGGCATTGCCGGTATCATGGGTGGTGAGAATTCCATGATCACGGATAATGTTAAGACCGTATTATTCGAGGCTGCCTGCTTCGATGGAACGAATATCCGTTTAGCATCTAAGAGAATTGGTTTGCAGACAGACGCTTCCTTCAAGTTTACAAAGGGCTTAGATCCAAACACAGCAATGGAAGCAATCAATCGTGCCTGCCAGTTGGTAGAAGAGATGGGATGCGGCGATGTTGTTGGCGGCGTAGTTGACATTTATCCAGAACCAGTGAAAGAGAAAGTATTAGAGTTCGAGCCGGATCGTTATAACAAATTATTGGGTACTGACATTTCCAAAGAAGAGATGCTTACTTACCTTACAAAGCTTGAATTAGTATATAATGAGCAGGATAATACATTAACGATTCCAACCTTCCGTCAGGATCTGAATTGCGCAGCCGACATCGCAGAAGAGGTAGCCAGATTCTATGGTTATGATAACATTCCGGTTTCTCTTCCAAAGGGAGAAGCAACAGTTGGTAAGAAGCCATTTGATCAGCGAGTACAGGATATTGCAAGAGAAATCTGTGAAAGAAATGGTTTCTCAGGCGGAATGACGTATTCATTCGAAAGCCCTAAGGTATTTGATAAATTGTTATTACCAGAAGATGCACCAGAGCGTCAGGCAATTGTAATTGCTAACCCATTAGGTGAGGATTTCTCTATTATGAGAACTGTTTCTTTAAATGGTATGTTGACCTCTCTTGCAACCAACTACAATAGAAGAAACAAGGTTGCCAGATTATATGAGCTTGGTAACATTTATCTGCCAAAGGCATTGCCGCTTACGGAATTACCGGATGAGAAGATGCGTCTGACACTTGGTATGTATGGAGCCGGTGATTTCTTTGACATGAAGGGTGTTGTAGAAGAAATCTTTGATAAATTAGGTGTAACCGGAGCAGAATGTGAGCCATCAAATGATATTCCATATTTGCATCCAGGTCGTCAGGCCCGTATCCAGAAGGGTAAATTAGATTTAGGATTCATTGGTCAGATTCATCCAGAAGTAGGGGATAACTACAACTTAAAGACAGAAGCATACGTTGCAGTTCTGAATATGGAAGTAATTACGATGCTTGCAAACTTTGATCGTAAGTATGAGGGTATTGCGAAGTTCCCAGCCAGCACCAGAGACTTGTCAATGGTAATGGATAAGGGATTGTTCGTAGGACAGATTGAGCATGTTATCAAGAAAAATGCAGGTAAGATATTAGAAAGCTGTGAGCTCTTCGATGTATACGAGGGAGAGCAGGTAGGAGCAGGCAAGAAGTCAGTTGCATTCTCTTTGATCTTCCGTGCAAAAGACCGTAACTTAGAGTCAGCAGAAGTTGACAAGGCAGTTGAGAAGGTGCTTGATGCACTTCGTCAGATGGGTATCGAATTAAGAGCATAGCCCCCTTGCACAGCGTAAGTGACAACGGACGTATGTGCCCAACGGACGCAACGGCCTAGAAAAATTGGTTCCAAGCCGGGGCCGTTCACACTTAATTGCTCCAGTAGCAGCACTAAGCAGTGTAACACTATGTCCACTAGGTTCGACAGAACCTCACCAAGTGTCCAAGTGTACTTTCGCACTAAGT
>CACWQE010000030.1 GCA_902762905.1 uncultured Lachnospiraceae bacterium
CTTGAATGTGCCACATGACCTATATATGCCTTGAGAAAATGTCCTGCACCTTGCGACAGCATTAGGAACGTTAGCCGAGCAAGGTGCAGACTTTTCGAAGGGCATTGTATAAACATGAATGGCACATTCTTAGTATCCGCTGCGAGTGATGAGTAGCGAGAGCGTGCCTGCTATGATATGTTATATCCAAACAACCGATTTGAAAAATAATATTTCGCGCGTCCGTTCCTTTACGCTGTGCAAGGGTAAGTGTGTCTAGCCAAATGCGGAGGCTTGTGCTACAATAACAGGATAAGCGCGGGCATCCGCAGAAAGAACGAATGAGAAAGGTTGATTATTGTGCAGTTTCATTTTAACAGTTGGTTGGTATATTTCTATTTTTATTGTATTGCCGGATGGATGTTTGAATCGACTTATGTGTCATTGAAGACCCATAAGCCTACGAACCGTGGTTTTATGAAGGGTCCGTGGCTTCCATTATATGGTTCCGGTGCGATTCTGGTATTGCTGGTTACATTGCCGTATGCAGATCATCCGGTGGGAGTCTATTTTGCAGGAATGATTGCGGCAACGATCTTAGAATATGTCACGGGTGTTGTCATGGTTAAGCTGTTTAAGGTACGGTATTGGGATTACAGTTATAAAAAGATACAGTTTCAGGGTCACATTTGTCTAAGCTCTTCCCTTGCGTGGGGCGGGCTGAGCCTTCTTATGGTATATGTGATTCATCCACCAATTGTGAAATTTATTGCCATGTGGAATGAAAATGTAGTGAACATTCTGACCTTTATCGTGACGATCTGTATGGTATATGACTTTACAAATGCATTCCGCGAGGCTATGGATCTGCGTGCATTGATCGTTCAGGCAGAGGAATTGAAGAAGCGTATGGATGAAGTTGTTGCTGAGAAGAAGGAAGCATTTGCTGAGACGGTTGAGGAGCGCAGGGAACAATTTGCACAGTCTGTTGCAGAATCGAAGGAACAGCTGGCAGAGTCGAGAGAACGGTTGGCAGAGTCACTGGATGAGAAGAAGGAAAAGTTTACTGAAACAGTTAATGTGACAAAGGAGCGGATTGCCGAGTCAGTGGTTGAGACAAAGGAACAGTTGGCGGCAAGGCAGCAGCAAAGAGAAGAAGAGGCTATCTTGAGACAGCTAAGAAGAGAAGAGCAGGTTGCAGAGCGTAAGGAGAAGCGGCAGGAGACAGCGGTGGCGAGAAAAGAACGGATTGAGCGTTCCCTTGCAGAGCTTACCAGTGCAAGTGAGAGTATTCGGAAGAAGATGGAAGAGCATTCCGGGCAGTTGCTGTTACACAATCCGGGAGCGAGTTATTTTGGTATGAAAGAAGAGTCCGGCGAGATTCGCAGACGGTTATTGGAGAGGAGAAAGAAATAGATGGAAGATCGAGTAACGTTACAAAAAGAGACGATGCAGGAGCTACTTTCCTATAGTGACAATCTGATACCGGCATTGCAGACCCTGATCGAGGAGTTACGCCACAATGTGCAGGAGGATACTCCGGATTTCCTGAATGAAGTCATTACAGGAATCAACTGGGAGATTGAAGTATACAATCAGTGTGTGGATCTGATCAATGAAAAGACCAGTTATATTGATAAGAAGGCAATGATTACAGCGGTAAAGAATCTTGGATTTTCCCTGACAAGTGGGAATCAGGAGATGGTAGCTGATTGTTTAGAGGGTGATTTTCTGCCTTTCCTGAATAAGTTGGCATTGGCTTGTAAGATGGTCTTGGAGTAAATGAGGAGTAGATATGGAAAAGTTAAGCAATCCACAGGTAACGATTGAGACAATTAAGAAATATAATTTTGCTTTCCAGAAGAAGTTCGGACAGAATTTTCTGATCGATGAGCATGTGCTTCATAAGATCATTGCGGCTGCGGGGGTGACGAAGGAGGATGTCGTTTTAGAAATCGGGCCGGGATTTGGAACGATGACACAGTATTTAGCAGAGGCGGCAAAGGAAGTGATTGCCGTTGAGATTGATAAGACGCTGATTCCTATTTTGCAGGAGACATTAGCGGATTACGACAATGTGACATTGATCAATGAGGATATTTTGAAAGTAGATATTGCAGCGTTGGTAGAAGAGAAGAATGGTGGACGACCGATCAAGGTGGTTGCCAATCTGCCATATTATATTACCACACCAATCATTATGGGCTTGTTTGAAAGTCATGTACCACTTGATAATATTACGGTAATGGTGCAGAAGGAGGTAGCACTCCGGATGCAGGCAGAGCCGGGGACGAAAGATTATGGTGCATTATCGTTAGCGGTACAGTTTTATGCGGAACCGTATATTGCGGCCAATGTACCACCGAACTGTTTTATTCCAAGACCTAATGTTGGTTCTGCGGTTATCCGTCTGAACCGCTGGCAGAATCCACCGGTTGAGGTGAAAGATGAGAAGTTTTTATTTTCCCTGATCCGGGCATCGTTTAACCAGCGTAGAAAGACTTTGCAGAACAGTCTGGTCAATGGCGGAATTCCGGTTACGAAGGAACAGGTAGTGGAAGCCTTGGAGCGTCTCTCTTTATCACCAACCATTCGTGGTGAGGCATTGACCTTGGAACAATTTGCTGCACTGAGTGATATTTTAGTGGAAATGCGATAATAGAGTCATATATGGATGCTCTCTTGCATACAATGAATAGACAGGTATGAAATGTCATATATGCAAAGGGAGTGTGGACAAGTGCAAAGTTATAAGAGAAAAATTACATACTTTTATCAGTATCACAACGGAACAGTTGGATCTACAGCGGGGTTTCTTAAGTTAGAGATCCGGGGAGAGAAAGTGAAGATTATCATTAATATTCAGGAGCCACCCGGATTGCCATATAAGGATGCCTCGCTTTATTTTTATCACGAAGCGGGGGATCATTTAGCTGCGGTTAAAGTTGATCGGGTAGAGAGCCGCAATGGAATCCTTACTTATCTGAACCGGACGGACTGGCAGCAGATCTTCGACACAGGGAGGGATCTGTACACCTTTGACGGAATTGTGGTGATGTATAATGAAAATCATTATTATATTGGAGATTTTCAGGACAAGGATCGCCGGGATTATGAGATTGTGATTAAAGAACCGCATCGGGAAACACAGGCGTATTATGTGCCGGAGAGTGAATTAAAGGTAGTGGCACAGCCAGAGATGGCAGGACTTTTTAAAGATAAGGATAAGACGGAGACGATTCCGCAGGAGCCACCGCTGGCTGAAGAACCGCAAAAAGAAGCAGCTGCGGAACAGAATGTAGTAGAACACATCGGGGAACAGATGCGTGTAGCGGACAATCAGCAGGTGGATGCAGTAAACCGGCAGATGCGCAGTAATACGGCAAGTGAGGCATTATATGAGAAATGTGAGAACTGTCCATATCACAAAAAGCATATGGAGAAGCAGGAACAGGTCGATGCCTTTGAGAAGATGTTAGAAGAGTATCCGAAACTGCCGGTGTATGGTGCAACAGAGTTATTTGACTGTGTGAGGATTCATCCGAAAGATATCGGCAAGCTGGATATGCGTAACTGGAAGCTTGGAGTGAACAGCTTTCTGACGCATGGTTTCTATACTTATCAATATCTGTTGCTTGGGAAAATGAGGTTTGGAGATGGCAACACCAGACCAATCATTGGTGTGCCGGGAATCTATTCCAACCGGGAGAAATACCTTGCCAACATGTTCGGATTCGAGCAGTTCATTCCGGTAAAGAAGACCGGTGTAAAGACCGGCGGATTTGGCTATTGGATCGTGGAGATCAGTCCATATCTGTAGTGGTCTTTGTAGACCCCTTGAATCTCCACTCCCTGATATTCAATTCCCTCATATAGAAAATGCAGTCGTTCCAATAACCGGATGGATGGCAGGTTGTCTGGGGCAACCCGGGCCTCTATCCGGTGGATACGGTAATTTGAGAATATGACCGGGATCACAGCCTGACATGCTTCATATGCATAGCCATGTCCTTGTGCTTCTTTGTCAAATTTGTATCCAATGGATGTGCGTGAAAATGGATGATGCATGAAGTTAGAGAAATTGACCGATCCGATCAGTACGTCCGGCTGTTCCTTTGTATAGACATAATATCGCAATGTCTTTCCTTTTATGATCTCATGATATTCATAGGTAAGTGCTGCCATCTGGTATGCCAATGTATAGAAATTCTTTGGTCTTGTCGGTTCAAAGCGCTCGAACTGTTCCTGATTACGCACATAGAAATCTAACACCTGCTGTGCGGCGGTATCATCTTCTATTTTCAATATTAAACGCTCTGTCTCTAACCGAAATGACATATCCAATCTCCTTATATATATGCTATACTTATTAAGGCTAATTTTAAAAATGTATACAGAATTTGCACAACAGCTTCTATAAGAGAAAAATGGCTGTTACATAAATTCAGTTTATCATAGATGAGAGGAGATTTACAGTGAATATTGATGAGAAGTTTATGAAGGAAGCAATCCGGCAGGCGAAGAAAGCTGCAGCAGTCGGAGATGTTCCGATCGGCTGTGTTATCGTGAAAGATGATAAGATCATTGCCAGAGGATATAACAAAAGAAATGCGAAGAAGACGACATTGGCCCACGCAGAATTGTTGGCAATTGAGAAAGCATCAAAGAAGTTAGGCGACTGGCGGTTAGAGGATTGTACAATGTACATTACATTAGAGCCGTGCCAGATGTGTGCGGGAGCGATTGTACAGGCAAGAATTCCCAAGGTAATTGTTGGTGCGATGAATCAGAAAGCGGGATGTGCAGGTTCGGTGCTTAATTTGTTTCAGATTCCGGCATTTAATCATCAGGTGGAATTTGAGCATGGTGTGTTAGAAGAGGAATGTTCTGCCATGTTATCGGACTTTTTCCGGGAACTGCGTAAGAAATAACCGGCTAACCGTTCGGGTGGGTGCCGTTATAGAAACGAAAATATTGACATACTATCGAAAGTTTAGTATACTTTCACTTATCCATGCAGCCGGGGTGTTAGCGGTGCCCTGTACCTGCAATCCGCTATAGCAGGGGTGTTGGTCTGCCTCGGGAATTGTTTTCGGTGCTGGCCATAGCAAGTGGCGTTGACGTATGGGTCTTGCGCAATGGAAACCTATGAACCGTGTCAGGTCGGGAACGAAGCAGCACTAAGTAGGATCTTTCATGTGCCGCAAGGGTGCCTGAACTGAGTTAACTACTATGGTAACTGATCGGGAGTGGTTCACAAAGCGGACCGCATGGTTTTTAATTGAGTTTTTTGGTAAAATCATATAAATCTATTTGTATGATTTTTTCTTATTATGTGTGGAATATTTGTGGAAATAATGCTACAATAGAGAATAGCATTTAAACTAGGTGAGAAGTCTGGTTTTTTGGTACGAATTATACGAATGGGAGCGGGAAGCATGAACTATGCAAATGTGATTGAATTTGTGAGACAGCAGATTGCTGACAATGGAAGACCACCGAATTATCCATTTCGTGACCGGTTTGAACACACCATGCGGGTGTATCGCTGGGCAATTAAGCTACAAGCCAAGGTTGGGGGTGACCTGGATATTATTGCGTTAGCTGCATTATTGCATGATGTAGGCTGGGAAGAAGGTAGAGATCACGGCGAAGTTGGCGCAGAGATTGCAGTGGAGTATCTTGACAGCCTTGGGATGGAGCCGGAGAAGATTGGACGGATTGGTGAGATTATTCGGATTCATGATAACAAAGATACGACAGAGGAATTATCCATTGAGTGTCAGGTTGTGATGGATGCGGATCTGCTTGACGAAGTAGGAGCAGTCAGTGTATTATGGGATTCCATGGCAACAGCCTGTGAAGATGAGGCAAACTATAAGAAAGCATATTATCGAATTAAGAATTATTTCAGGGGTAACAAGCCGAAGATCCGACGTTGTAAGACGGAGGCAGCGAGAATTGAGTATGACAGAAGAATGAAGCTTTTGGAGGAGTTCTTATTCCAGCTGGAGAAAGAATTATTTTAACGTTTTGGGAGAGACGTTTAGAATAAAAAGGATGCTATCATTTTAGGAGGAATCATTATGAAGAAATTTTTGAAAACAGTACTATGGATTGTAATTATTGTTGGTGTGCTTTTTGGTATTTATTATGTATTACCGGAGTATCCACAGAACTTTGTGAAGTCGTTTGTTCAGCCGATTGTGAACAGTCAGGCTAAGATGAGAATTCAGCAGGTTCAGAATCTTGCAGCAGATGGTGTGGATGGACAGACTTATAAGACAGTTCTTGAGAAGAACACTGGCATGTCATGCTGGTCTTATAAGAAAGACGAAGATACCGGTATTGAATATGTTATCTACATGGGTAACGGTGCAAGTGTCAATATGAAAGATTACAATGATTACAAAGGTAAGCTTTATACAAGCTGCTCTGTAAAGTTTGAATTTAAGATTACTGGTAACAGTGTTGATATTTATCCATATTTAGACGGTGTGAAGATGAATATTGAAGATGGCAAGCATGTGGACCAGAACAAGAAAGTGCGTGAGATTATCTTACAGCAGCTTTACGGCGGTGTACAGGAAGAGTAATTACATAAAGAATGAATACTTAGATAAAAAGACCGATGCAGATGCACCGGTCTTTTTTTAAAGAGTTGTTCTTTGTTCTATAATAATTCTATATATTTGAAAAAACTGCTACATATATTCTGTCAGGCATGTTTTATGCCAATTCCTCAATGAGTTTCATGATTGTTCCGATCGAATCGGACATCTCGCTTTCTTCCATGGCTTTGATATACTGCTCTTTATGTGTCGATACATCCCGGATTGCATTCAACAATGAGGCTTTGGAAAGTTCCTCTTCCTCGATCACATAGGAAAATCCATTCTTCTTGAATGACTTTGCATTCAGGATCTGATCGCCACGGCTGGCGGCTTTTGAAAGTGGAATCAGAATGTTCGGTTTCTTAAGAGCTAATAACTCACAGATGGCATTGGCACCTGCTCTGGAAATGACCAGGTCGCATAAGGCAAACAGATCACGCAGCTCTTTGGAGATATATTCAAACTGTACATATCCCGGCTTGCCGGTTAAAGTTTCGTCAAGGTGTCCTTTGCCACATAGATGGATCACCTGAAAATTCGGTAAAATATCATCTAAACTTTCTCTGACTGTATTATTGATGACAACACTTCCGCTGCTTCCGCCAATGATCAGAATCGTAGGTTTGCTGGCATCTAATCCGCAAAATGTTGCGGCGGCCTCTTTGCTTCCCTCGAATAATTCCCGACGGATCGGAGTGCCGGTAAGAACGGCTTTGCCCTCCGGCAACAGATCAAATGTTTCCCGGAAGTTACAACATACCTTACTTGCAGATGGAATACAGATCTTGTTGGCTAACCCCGGTGTCATATCGGATTCGTGAATGATCGCAGGAATATGGTTCTTTTTAGCAGCAAGCACGACAGGTACGGCTACAAATCCACCCTTGGAAAAGACAACATCCGGTTTGATCTTCTTAAGAATACGATTTGCTTCGCCGAATCCTTTGATCACACGGAACGGATCGGAGAAGTTCTTAAGATCAAAATACCGTCTTAATTTTCCAGAGGAGATTCCGTAATAAGGAATTCCCATGTCTTCAATCAATTTTTTCTCAATGCCGTTATAAGAACCGATATAAGATACTTCAAATCCGGCTTCTTTGAGACTTGGCAATAATGCAATATTCGGTGTTACATGACCAGCGGTTCCACCACCGGTTAGAACGATCTTCTTCATAACAATCTCCTTTGAACTATTCGTTAATTGCCTGCTTTAACGCTTTGGCAAGCTGATCCGGGCAGGAAGTACCTTTGAAGCCGCACTGGATTCCCTCCATGCGGGCAATCGCATCGTGAACGTCCATTCCTTCTACTAAACGGGCAACGCCCTGGGTATTACCGTTACATCCGCCGTAGAACTTCACGCCGGTTACCTTTCCGTCTACAATATCAAAATCAATCTTCTGTGCACAAACACCTTGTGGCTTGTATGTCATATGAATCCCTCTTTCCATTTGTATGATTAAGAATTATAACACAGGAAATCTGTTTTGTGAATGCATTAGAATATTGTCGAATGAAATCAGAAATGAAAAGGAAATGCTGAAAATACGCCAAATAGCAAGGAATACTACGAGCGGATATAGTTGAGTTTGATAAGATTGCCTTGTAAACTATTTCTTAGAAAAGGACATGCCCTTTAGGGCAAATTATCAAAGATAATAGGAAGGGATACTATGATTACGGAATTTATTATGAATCATTTATTTATGAGCAGCATTGTGTTATTTGGAGT
This sequence comes from uncultured Lachnospiraceae bacterium, assembly GCA_902762905.1. Lineage (GTDB taxonomy): Bacteria > Bacillota > Clostridia > Lachnospirales > Lachnospiraceae > CAG-590. The sequence continues at coordinate 8,329 of CACWQE010000030.1, forward strand.
CGTTACTATTTTTTTGCAGTGGCTAATGGCGATGTCGCTGAAAGGATATGTAAAAGCGTCTGCCAATATGAAGACGACCAGAAAAAAGTTATTAATGAACCTGAAAAATCAGTTTGAGACGATTTATGGTATGAATTATCAGGTGCGCAATATTTCGGCATATGTGGACAAGTACCTGCTCAAAATGCGATTCTTAGGATTGGCGTTTTCGACGTGGGAGAGAGCACCGTTTCTAAGTGTAGGAATAGCAACATTGCTTGCCGGTGGGGAAGCGGGTTATTGTTATTGGACAAAGCAGCCGACAGCGTTGTATTCGGAAATCGGATTTACCTATGGTGCATATTGTGTTATACAGTTTGTTTTTTATCAGCTATGTTCCATTCGAAGCAAACGGCAGCAGATACATATTCAGCTGGTGGATTATTTAGAGAATTATCTGACTAACCGGCTGATCCGTACAGCAGCGGGAAATGCGGAACTTAAGGTATTAGATGCAGAGATGGAGGCTGCATTTATGGAAGGAAAAGCAAAAAACAAGGAATTAAAAAATGTAATCTTAGAGGAAGACAAGGCGAATACAAAGAAGAAAGCGAAAGCTAGAAAACAGGAAGAAACGGAAGAGGATATGGAGATGTTGAAACGGCTGCTGCGTGATATGGGGAATAAGAGCCGGACAGATGGAGAGAATATGGCAGAGCGTATTGTTGTGGAGGAACAGGATACAGAAAAAACGGCAAAGGATACTGCTGTGGATGAGGTGGCTGCTGGAGAAGAGATGGAGCAGTCGGATATTGAATTGTTAGAAGAGTTTGTGCAGAGTTTTCTGGCATAAAGCACGGATCACATAATATAATGATAAAAAACGGACGGATTTAATGTGACACAATTAGGTAGAAAACCAAAGAAAATACTACGCACATTAGGCATGCTGGCAGTGGTGATGGCAGTCGCATGGGGATATACCTGTTTGAAGAATAGTGGATCAGATCAGAATGGGAAGGTTGGGACGGAATCGGCGAATGAAAAAGGATATTTGGCAGAGGATGCAACTACGCAGGAAGTAACAGAAAAGGAACGCGTGATCGTAGAGGGTACAGATTATGACAGTATCGACAACACGTTGTATGGCTGGTGGTTTAAGAGAAATGATAATCATGAAGCGTCCGGTTGCCAGGATGATTTTGATATTACAGAATATCAGGCATATTACAGAGTGCCTGTCAGTGAAAAGAAAATGTATATTACATTCGATTGTGGATATGAAAATGGATACACAGCGGATATTCTCGATGTATTAAAAGAAGAGGGAGTACCCGCTGCTTTTTTTGTGACTCAGACATTTATCCGGGATAATGTGGACTTAACCAAGCGGATGAAAGAAGAGGGACATCTGGTATGTAACCATACGGTTACACATCCGTCTATGCCGTCAAAGTCCGTGAAAGAGCAGCAGGATGAATTGTTGACTTGTGAGACTTATATGAAAGAAGCAACGGGATATGAGATGGATCTGTTCTTCCGACCACCGCGGGGTGAATATAGCAAACGAACCCTACAGATGGCGAAAGATCTTGGTTATACAACGATATTCTGGTCGATGGCATACTTAGATTATGATGTCAATAATCAGCCAACCCCGGAGCATGTGATCGAACATTTTGCAAAGTATTATCATCCCGGGGCAATTCCGCTTATACACAATGTGTCTCAGGCAAATCATGATGCGCTTAAGACGGTACTGCAGAATCTGAAGAAGGAAGGATACACATTTGGTACATTAAATGAGCTGTTGCAGTGATGATCAGGTGGGAATAAAGTGCATAAATCACAGGAATAAAAATAACTAAAATGATGAAAATAAGATTGTGGAGAATAAATGATTGATATTTTCATAGGCTTTTGTTAAAATATAGGTTGGTTTTGAGGGGAAAATAAGAGCAGGGACGCAACAATACCTGTGCCAATAAGAACAAAGGAGAGCAAAGAGATGGCAGAGAGCATTAGTTTTGACTATAGCAATGCGATGTTCATGGTAGATGAGAGTGATATCGCAGCTATGAAAGACAGAGTTTTAGAGGCAAAGAAGACACTTTTGGACAGAACTGGTGAAGGAAATGATTTCCTTGGCTGGATTGATCTTCCGGTGAACTATGATAAGGAAGAGTTCAATCGTATCAAAGCAGCAGCAAAGAAGATTCAGAGTGATTCCGATATTTTATTAGTAATTGGTATTGGTGGTTCTTATCTCGGAGCAAGAGCTGCAATTGAAGCATTGCGTCATACATTCTATAACGTAATTGACAAAGACATGAGACAGGGATGCCCAGAGATCTATTTCTGTGGTAATAATATAAGCTCAACATACCTTGAGCATTTGTTAGAGGTAGTTGGTGATAGAGATTTCTCTATTAACATTATTTCTAAGTCAGGAACAACAACAGAGCCTGCAATTGCATTTCGTTTGTTCCGTAAGTTATTAGTTGAGAAGTACGGTGAGAAAGAAGCTGCTAAGAGAATCTACGCAACAACCGACAAGGAGAAGGGTGCACTTAAGAAGTTGGCAGATGAGGAAGGTTTTGAGACATTCGTTGTACCAGATGATGTAGGAGGAAGATTCTCTGTTCTCACAGCAGTTGGTTTACTTCCAATTGCAGTCAGTGGTGCAGATATCAAACAGTTAATGGTTGGTGCAGCAACAGCAAGACAGACCTGTTTAGAGGCTGATTTTGAGCATAATGATGCATTACAGTATGCAGCACTTCGTAATATTCTTCGTGAGAAGGGCAAGACGATGGAGATTCTTGCAAACTACACACCATCTGTTCATTACATTGGTGAGTGGTGGAAGCAGTTGTTTGGTGAGTCAGAAGGTAAAGATGGCAAGGGTATCTACCCTACAGCCTGTGATTTTACAACTGATTTGCATTCTCTTGGTCAGTTCATTCAGGATGGTACGAAGAATCATATTGAGACGGTTGTCAACATTGGATCTCCAAGACGTAAGATCATTATGGAGCAGGAAGATGACGATTTAGATGGATTAAATTATCTTGCAGGAAGAACTGTGGATTATATCAACAAGCAGGCAATGAATGGAACAGTTCTTGCCCATGTTGATGGTGAGATTCCAAACCTTATGATCACAGTTCCTTATATGTCAGAGTTTAACTTAGGCGAGTTATTCTATTTCTTTGAGTTCGCTTGTGGTGTATCCGGCTATGTATTAGGTGTTAACCCATTCAATCAGCCAGGTGTAGAGAGCTACAAGAAGAACATGTTCGCATTACTTGGTAAGCCAGGTTTCGAGGAGCAGAGAAAAGTTCTTATGGAGAGAATGAAGAAAGAGAAATAATAAGTCTGGCAGTATAGAAGATATGCTGCATTCGGATTATAATTAAGAAGACAGAATGAGCCGTTCTGGTAGTAATTACCATTTGGACGGCTCATTTTTTGTCCTTATGTGGGTGAAATGTACTTGGCTTTCGCCATTTTTAAGGATTTTCTCTTGTGCTTTCCAATAATTCCAAGTATAATAATATTTTGTGGTGCCGATAAATGGCGGTTACACGGTTAGGGATAAGGAATGAAAGAATACATATTATAGAGGTGTTTTCTATAATAAGATACAATGAGTGTGGAGGAATTATATCATGACAGATAATTCAAGTTTGGGTTTGGATTATGACAAGTATGCAGGAATACTTGCACATCCAACATCATTTCCGGGATCTTATGGAATTGGAGATTTGGGACCGGGAGCATATGCGTTTATAGATTTTTTGGAGAGATCAGGATTGAATCTCTGGCAGGTACTGCCACTTGGTCATACCGGTTTTTGTGATTCTCCATACCAGCCATTCTCCTCATTTGCAGGACAGCCGTTGATCATCAGTATTGACGATCTTCGCCAGGCAGGTCTGTTGTGGGATGAAGATTTCTATCAGATGCCACAGTGGGATCCGTGTAAGATTGAATATGGTAAAGCGATTGAATTCAAGACCGGATTGTTGAAGAAGGCATATGAGCGTTATCAGAATCCGGATATTCATGACGCATATTCTACCAGTGTGGAATTTGCGGCAGAGTATGATGCATTTTGCAAGGAGTCAGACTGGTTGGATGATTATGCATTGTTTATGGCAGGCAAAGATTATTTTCAGGGTGCACCATGGTATATGTGGGAAGATTCGTTAAAGAAGCCAACCGCGAAACAGAAAGCAGAGTGGATGACAAAGCTTGCTGTAGAGGTGGAATACTATCGGTTTATCCAGTTCCTGTTCTATAGACAGTGGACGGCACTTAAGAAATATGCGAATGACAAGGGTATCAAGGTAGTTGGTGATATCCCAATCTTTGTGGCATGGGACAGTGTGGATGTATGGTGTAATAAGAAGTTATTTGATCTGGATTCGAAGGGTTATCCGAAGACGGTAGCGGGTGTACCACCAGATTATTTCTCAGCAACCGGACAGTTGTGGGGCAATCCGCTTTATAAGTGGAGCGAACATACGAAGACCGGATATGAGTGGTGGTTTAATAGAATCCGTCATCAGTTGAAGTTAGCGGACTTCCTACGAATTGACCATTTCCGAGGTTTTGATAAATATTGGGCTGTTCCATATGGGGAAGAGACTGCCGTGAATGGTAAATGGATGGAGGCTCCGGGCGTGAATTTCTTCACACAGTTAGAGGCAACACTTGGATACCATATGCCAATTATTGCAGAAGACTTGGGCGAGATCGATCAGTCGGTTATTGATCTTCGTGATAAGTTTGGTCTTCCGGGTATGAAGATCTTACAGTTTGGATTTGAGAATCCGGATGAGAACAGTTTCTTACCACATAACTTTATCCGTAACTGTGTATGCTATACAGGAACACATGATAATGATACAACACTTGGCTGGTATCAGAAGTGTTATGAGCAGTCAAGAGACAAATTGAGAAGATACTACAACACAGATGGTGGAGATGTGTGTTGGACATTGATCCGTGCGTGCTTTTCTTCGGTTGCGAATATGGCAATCGTACCGATGCAGGATGTTCTTTGCTTAGATTCCTGGGCAAGAATGAATACACCGGGTGTTGGTGAAGGTAACTGGGCATGGAGATTCCGTATGGAAGATATGAATGACCAGTTAGAACGCAGATTATATGAGACTGCTAAGTTATACGGTAGATAAGATAAAGATTGCAGGGGCTTGTAATAGAGGACGGCATAGCTCTTGTATATTGAGTGATAGAATTGTTTGTTAAGAAGATATCCAGATAAGGAGTTAGGAATGAGAAGCGTACTTGTATTGGCATTTTTGTTTTTGTTTCTGGTATTAATGATACCAGTACATTTGATACTTTTGCTGATAGGACAATTCAATAAAGAACTTCGTTTCCGTGTTGGAAATGCGATTGTATATTGGGCATTTCGCTGGGAACTGTTTCAGGCGGGAGCGCATATTACAGTGAAGGGAACGGAGAATATACCGGATGAGCCGGTACTGTTTGTTTCAAACCACCGAAGCTATTTTGATATTCTGGTGCTGCATACGACAAGTACCAAACGACCGGGATTTGTAGCGAAAGCGGAGATGGATAAGTTCCCACTACTTAACTGGTGGATGCGGAATATATGCTGTATTTTCTTGGATCGTAATGATCTGCGATCCGGTGTGGAAATGATCAGGAAGGGTGCGGAACAGATTAAGAATGGTCATTCCATGGTCATCTGTCCGGAGGGAACAAGGAATCAGAAAGCTGAGATGCTTCCATTTAAGGAAGGAAGCCTGAAAATGGCAGAGAAAGCGGATTGTCCGGTTGTTCCGGTGACACTGATCGGTACAGATGGTCTGTTGGAGGCAAGACCGGGATTTGATATTCGAAGCGGTAATGTAACGGTTGTATATGGCGAACCGTTCTATATGAAAGATCTGCCGAAGGAGCAGCGCAAACATGCAGGAGCATATGTGCAGCAGATCATAGAAGACACGATGAAACAAGAAACAGGCAATTAGTGCCGGAGTATTACAAGGAGGATAATATATGAGTCCATTAGTTATTACATTGATTGTGGTTGCCGTATTGATCGGTATTTTGGTAGCATTGTATTTTGTAGGTAACAGAATGCAGAAGAAACAGTTAGCGCAGAAGGAAGAAATGCAGGCAGCTGCACAGCAGACCTCTATGCTGATCATTGATAAGAAGATGATGAAGTTGAAGGATGCCGGACTTCCTAAAGTTGTTATGGATCAGACACCAAAGCGTTTTCGTAATGCAAAGATGCCAATCGTTAAGGCAAAGGTTGGTCCGCAGACTTTGAATTTAATTTGTGACGATGGCATATTTGATGATCTGCCAACCAAGTGTGAAGTAAAGGCTATGGTAAGCGGTATCTATATCACAGAGATTAAGAGTGTTCGTGGAAAGAAGAAGAACACTGCTGAAGAACCAAAGAAGAAGAGCTTTGGTGCAAAGATGCGTAAGAAACAGAGAGAATTGCAGAACGAATACGCAAAGGAAGAAAAAGAGAAGGAAGCGCGTAAGGCAGCAAAGGCTGAGGAGAAGAAGAAGGCGGCACAGGCTAAGAAGATCACAAAGTAGATTTTTCCCCTTGCACAGCGTAAGTGAAACGGACGCGCATGTTTGGGTTGTGAACCCGGCTTTGGGCGGTGTCATATTGCAGCAGGCACATTCGCATTACGGGCTCGCACGCAGCAGATACTAATGCTCCTTATAATATGCTAACTCACAATAAAAGAGGCTATGGATTCTTGAATGTATATATGTGTTATACGTAAACATTCTTAATCCATAGCCTCTTTTGGTTCGTTATGCATATTATTACATCGCAAAGTGCTGGCGTGCTCCACGTACCTGCTTGCAAACATGACAGACCGCCCTTGCCGGGATTTACTTTTTTGAACATGCGCTGTTTACTGTGTAATCTCATTACGGCTGTGCTTATCGCCCACCCGAAGCCGTCCGGCGTTAATACGACACCGAAACTTTGACTGTAGTTAATATTAACGCTCTAGCTACATACTGAGACAGAAGAATATATATAGCATGAAATTGTCAATTCACAGAAGTAAAGAATGGATTTATTGATAAGCCTGCCTTTCACTATACACATAATGAACCAGATTGTTTTTATCTCTTTTAATTTGTCATTACGTAGATCACCTGTGTCAACGAAAGAACGGCTTCGGGGTGGCGATAAGCACGGCGTAGTATATCGGTTGCAAGGATATAACATCTATCATAAGCAGGTACCTAAGAACCGCCGGTACTGGAATGTGCCGCATGACACTATATATGCCTTGAGAAAATGTCTTGCACCTTGCGACAGCATTAGGAACGTTAGCCGAGCAAGGTGCAGACTTTTCGAAAGGCATTGTATAAACAGGAATGGCACATTCTTAGTATCCGCTGCGAGTGATGAGTAGCGACTACGATGATATGTTATATCCCAAACAACCGATTTGAAACTTAATGTTTCGCGCGTCCGTCCTAACTTACGCTGTGCAAGGGTGAGAGGTCTTCAAGAATTGGAGAAAACATCCGAAATATGTATTATGAGGCAACGAGACACAACGACAGAATGAGGTGATGGCATGAATTATCAGATTAATGGGAATAACCGGGGGCAGGCAGCATATAGCAGCACAGGTGTGAATGGCATGACGGCCGGCAGTACTGGAATGAATAATAAGGGACAGAGCATATTTGGAAATAATCAGGTAGGGGATCTTTTAGCATGCAAGTTAGTGAAAGGTGGGGAGAATCCGGTACTTGACTTGAATGGAATCCAACTGCAGACAAAGGCAACAGAGGAACTGACAAATGCACAACCGGGAGATACCATTTATTTGAAGATACAACAGGCAGATGCATCGAGGGTATCGTTGAAAGTTGTGGGAGTGCAGCAACAGGGGCAGAATGCGAATCTTACGGCCGCGACAAGTGCACAGGTTATGCAGAATAATGAACAGATATCGGATATGATAAAAGATAATTTAGATGGTGCACTGGATGAGGAGAAAGCAAAAGAGAATCAGAAGGAGATTCTTAGAAGTCTGACGACAGATGAGATTGCCAAGCTGCGTATGATGCAGATTGATGTGAGTAATGCAACGTTGTCTGATCTGATGGGAATGGTGATTACGATTCGTTCCGGAGATCATCAGGATGAGGTAAATGAACAGATTGGTGATATTGTGAAAGAGACGATCGGTAAACTGCGGAATACCATGCTCGGATCGGAACCTTATGAGGGTATGCAGACGACTACGGAAAATATTCCTGAGAGCGGGGAACTGAATGGAACAATGTCGGATGACAAAATTGCACCGGATGGGGGAAGGGCAGGAGATCTGCAGACCAATGTGACGCCGGATACAGGAACGTACCGGCCGGGAACAAGCCGCCTGAATAGCGAGGGATATGTGGTAAATGTGCCATACACGGAGACGCTTTCGGCTGCGCAGAATCCGGTGAAGGAAGACCGGACAGGCGGGCAGGAAGAGAAGATTCATATCAGTGATGAACAGATGATCTATATGATTCAGAATGATATGGATTTTACAATTGGTAATATAGAACTTTCGCATAATAGTGTCAATGCAGATAGTCCGGCAAAGGAGCAGCCGTTGGATCAACAGGTGTGGAATGACATTTATTCGCAGGTGACTTCTATTATTGAGGCGGCAGGGATGTCTGTGACGGAACAGAGTCTTTCGGGTGCCAAATTCATGTTACAGCATGAATTGCCGGTGAAGGTAGATTCCCTGCGTATGTATATGTCTGTACAGGCGTTGAATCAGAGAGGGTTGCAGGACGGACAGTTAGAGGCCAATATTGAAGAACAGATTGCAATTGGTAATCCACCGGAACAGGCGAGAGTGAGTGGAAGTACATTACGAGAGAGAGCGGATCAGTTAGTTGAGAAAGTGCAGGCGATCACAACATTTGCTGTGGATGCTGCTGCGTCACAGGGAAAGCCTCTTACCATTTCTTATCTGTACAACAGTACTATGCGCAATATGAATGCGAGAACAACCAGACGACCAATTAATACTGGTGCAGAAGGTGCCAGCCTTTCCCTAAGTGGAGAGAGTACGAATGCGGCAAATGCGATGTTTTCGAATCATCCTGCGGCAATTACGGCAAGACGGCAGTTGGAGGAGATTCGGCTGGCTATGACGATGGAGGCTGCGACCCGGCTGGTACGTCGGGACATCAATATAGATGCCAAGCCTCTTTCTCAGGTGGTAGATGCCTTGAAGAGCCAGGAATCCGAGTATTACGATACGGTGGTGTCGGCACAGGATCTGCATGACATTCCAGAGGGTGTGGATCTGTTAAAGGAGACGTTGAAAGAGACCGATGGTCTGAAGAATCTGCCAGCATATGCATTAGGAGAGATGGTGCGTCAGCCATCTATTACAGTGGGCGGATTGTATGATACAGCAAGTCATATGAAGGCAACCTTGATGGGTAAAGCCTATGAGACAATGATGACGAAACCAAGAGCAGATATGGGAGACTCGATCACGGAAGCATTTCAGAATGTGGATGCGATTCTTGAAGATCTGGACTACGATAGAAATGCAGCTAATCAGAGGGCTGTTCGCATATTAGCATACAATCAGATGGAGATTACGCCGGAGAATATTACGAGTGTGAAAGGAGCGGATGCGAAAGTCCAGCAGATGTTTGAGACACTCACACCGCAGATAGTGCTCAATCTGATCCGGGAGAATAAGAATCCGCTTAATATGACGATAGACGGGTTAAATGAGGAGATCATGCAGCAGAGAGAGGTGCGTGGAATTACAGATGAGCAGCGTTTCTCTGAATTCTTATATCAGTTAGATCAGACAGATGCAATCACACCGGAGGAACGTACAAGCTTTATTGGTATTTACCGGTTACTCGACAAGGTGGAGAAGTCGCATGGTAAGGATATCGGCGCCGTGGTGCGTAATGGGCAGGAAGTGACACTTCACAATCTGTTTACAGCAGATAAGAGCCGTAAAGCATGCGGAATAGATGTGGCAATCGATGAAACCTTTGGCGAGCGTGTGGATGTTGCAGTGGATGACCAGAGCATTCTAGAACAGGTGGAGACAGCCTATAACCAGACGCTTTCTGGCAGCATTTTACGGCATATACGTCCACAGATCCTGCAGAGTTTAGAGCAGATTGATTACCAGAATATGAATTTAGAAGAGTTGGATTCCTTTATTAAGGCGACAGAGACATCGCAGATGGAGGAGGGAATATCAGAGGAGCTCTCAAGAGTTCTTGCTGAGGCATTGTCATATGAAGATGATGTGGCTATGATGCTGGAGGCAAATGATATGCCGGCTACAGTGACCAATATATTAGCAGCACAACAGGTTATGTATGGTAAAAATGGTGTGTTCGGTATGATAAGTGATATGAAACAGGGGTTGTCCGAGCGTGCAGCAGAGCAGGTGACAGAGGCTGAGAGCCAGATATTAGAACATCTGGAAGGAAAGCAGGACGTATTGTATGGTTTGGAGAATGTCCGTGCCAGATTATCAGAGCAGATTCATAATAAGGAGACAGATGGAACGATCACTTCAAAAGATATCCAGGCACTTAAGTTCCTGAATGCCGGAATGCCGATTGCAATGCGTGCGGTGGAGCAGGATGTATTTCAGGTGCCACTTGTGGTTGATGGAGATGTCAGTATCATGAAAGTATCCCTTCTGCGGGATGGGGAACATGCCGGCGAGATTACGGCAACAATGGATACGGAGGCTTATGGTAAGCTGGAGGCATTTATTCATACGGAAAATGATCAGTTAGAAGGATACATTTCGGTAGACGACGAGGCTGGTCAGAAAAAACTGGAATCCAATGAATTAACATTTCGCTCTGTGTTTGCGAAGATTGGAATGGAGGTTCGGGATCTGCGGTTAGACGGCACGAAACCGGTGCAATATGGTGGTACGGGAGAACAAGAAGTGACAACAAGTCAGCTATATAAGGTGGCAAAGCAATTGATGACAGCTATTAAGTTGACCGGTATAACGGCCGATAAGTAGAGTAGAGGATAAGGAGATCCGAATAAGGAAGACGGCTGGTGCGAAAAGGGATGTTTGAACCGCTGCAATATAGAGAATGAGGTGACTATATGAGATTGAATCATAACGCACTGGCGTATACAGCGAATAATAATCTGAATGCGATTAATAATAACCTGACAAAGTCTATGCAGAGACTTTCTTCCGGATATAAGATTAATAAGTCTTCGGATGATCCGGCGGCGAAAGCAATTTCACAGAGAATGGAAGCACAGATTCGTGGTCTTACCAAAGCGGTGGATAATTCAAATGATGGTATTTCGCTGATCCAGACAGCAGAAGGTGCTTTGGATGAAGTGCATTCGATTCTTGCACGTATTCGCGAACTTGCGGTCCGTGGGGCAAATGAAGTCTATGCCGAAGAAGACAAAGATGCAATGCAGGATGAGATCAAGCAGTTGCAGGATGAACTGGATCGTATTTCAGAAACAACAGAATTTAACGGCCGTAAGCTGTTGAATGGTGAACTGAATAAGAAGGGTTATGTGGATACCGATGGACTTTCCATTGTTGAGATTGGTGGAGATATTGAGCCGGGTGATTATGGACTTACCATAACCCGGACAGGAACACAGGCACAGACAAGTATTACACCATTGGCTGCCGGAGCTACGATTACGAAGGATCAGGCAGGTACGTTATTGATCAATAATTTTGAGATTGAGATTCAGGAAGGTATGAATGCAGATGAAGTGAATGAGAAGATTCGTAATGCGGCATCCAAGATTGGAATTGATTATAATGCACAGACTGGAGAATTGACCAGCCAACAGTATGGAAAGAGCCAGTCTATCACGGTTGAGACAAGTAAGGATGAACTGAAAGCGTTGCTTGGAGCAGGAAAGCCAACGGTATATGGCACAGATGCCAAAGCAGAGTTCCAGACAGAGAATGGCAAACGGGTTGGATTTGCAGATACAGCAACAATCGATACCGAGGGTAACCGGATTACTGTAACGGATAAGAACGGATTTAAGATGGTATATGATGCAGAGCTTGACAGTCAGACGGGTGGTGTTGGTGATGCCACGGTTACTGTTTTGTCAGCAGGACCAATGGTGCTACAGATTGGTAACAATGAAGGACAGACACTTAATATTAATATCAACAAGACAACAGCGGAATCGCTAGAGATTGATCATATTAATGTGTATACGAGTGCATATGCACAGGAAGCGATTGAGAGAGTAGATAATGCAGTTGCTAAGATATCCGGAATCCGCTCTGCGTTAGGTGCTTATCAGAACCGGTTAGATCATACCGTGAATAACTTAGAGACTGCGGATGAGAATCTGACCAGTGCGGTATCGAGAATTCGTGACACAGATATGGCGGAAGAGATTACGGAATATACACAGCAGAATGTATTGAGCCAGAGTGCATTGCAGATGTTAGTAAAGTCTAATGCACGACCAGAAGGACTTCTTCAATTATTCCAGAGATAAACTGTGTGTAATCAAAAGGGTTGCATGGAAATATTATATATTTCCATGCAACCCTTTTTTTACTTTATAGGAAAGTTCGTCCCCGGTTCTATCATGTGTCAGGCGTAATCGTTGAAGAGAAGACCTGAATATTTGGACGGAAGGTAGGGATTCGGGTAATTATTTGTTGTGTTCGGATAGGTGACAACGACCTTGTCGATATAATCGAGCGGATTCAGGATCATCTTTTCGGTTACACGGTGGATGTCTGAGCGGAAGTCCGACAGATCCTGATCGAACAGTTCTTTTACCTGCAAGGGATCGGTCTCTTCTGAGCGTGTCAGATATCCGTCAGTATCTGTCTGTATACCGGCATTGGTAAGAGCATCCTGATGGCGGCGTGTAATGCCGGTGATATCATGAAAGAGCCGACTGGCACCTTTTTGCTGAAAACCGTTCCGTGCTATGTCGATCAGATCGTTATAAGATGCTAAAAAGTTGTCGAGCTTATCCGCAATCTTATCCTCGTCCGGTGCAAGATATACTGTTACGGGTTCATCGGAAGCAGCCAGAAGATCGATGTCTAAGGAGTGATTTAGGGAAATCCGGTTGCTGACAGATGTATGCTTTACATCGTTAATGTAGAATTGTGCGTTCGATGGCATGGTATCAATTTGATCTAGTCCGAGAGCATTCGTCATATCATTATCAATGTAAGTCTCGTCAAAATGAAATTGCAAATCATCATCTTCTGGAAGACCGATTGCATCGGAACGTAATACGAGTGCACTGGTTCCGTCTATACGGTTGTTACGGATGGATGCGTGGATTCCAATGTGATTGCTGTTAATGGAATCGGCGAGATTGCGTTGAATCTGCTGATTCATATCGGTTGCGTTGATCTTCAGGTTAAAGGTATATTGATTCTGTCCAACGGCAATTCCTAAGGAATAGTTGCCAGGAGCAAAGGAAGATTCGCCGCTTGGCAGATAATGTCCTACATTAACCTGGCCGGTTGCAAGCTGATTCACCTCGATGGACAGCTTATCCGGTAAGTCGTCGGAAACCTGATTGTGTAAACCGGCATATAATATGCTTTCATTCGAAGACACGGCTTTCATCTCGTTACGGGTATCTTCACCACCACTTAAGGATTCGCTGTCATTTTCCAAGGACATGGCAGCCTCTTTGATGCCGATCGCATATGTCTGAACCACATTCGAGAAGGTAAACTTGTAAAACGGAGAATGCTGGTTCTGTTTCACGATGTTCTGATATATACTTTTCAGTTCGTCTTTCTTATGAGAGTTGGAACGGAAATTCTCTTTCGGAATTGCCATCTGACCACTGTAATAGTGATATACATTGCTCAAATTCAACATAACATTTACCTCCTTCCTTGGATTCAATGTACCTGTATAATAGAAAGCAGTAAAGCTCCAATCCGTTGGAATAACTGCCTGGTATTCGGTAACCTATGATACAAAATGTCATATTTGTATAGATAGTTTAAATATAGCATACAATATCGGGAAAGTCCACATGCTTTCTTGTAAAAATTCCCTTTCTTTTATAAGAAAAAATACGTGTTTTCCTAAAAAATATAGCAAATAATTGCAAAATGAGGCTTGACACACACGGTCCCGTGTGGTAAAGTATCAAACGATGAACTGCCGAAGACAGTAGGTACCATTTGGTGTAAGCATAGCGCCTACCGAGGAAGAATCGTATGTTTGACGTTTCGCTCTATGTCTTTGGATATAGAGCTTTTCTTATATTTAGAAAAGCGGTTAGAGGTTCGATGTCGCGCAGTCATTAGTTTTATAAGGAGGCGCAATACGATGGCAAAGATTGAATTAAAGCAACCAATCGTTGAGGAGATCAAAGCTCAGCTTCAGGACGCAAAGTCAGCAGTAATCGTTGATTATCGTGGTCTTACTGTAGAGCAGGATACCAGACTTCGTAAGGAGTTAAGAGAAGCAGGTATCGCTTACAAAGTATACAAGAACACAATGGTTAAGTTTGCTATTGAAGGAACAGAATTTGAGTCTTTGAAAGATGATCTGGAAGGACCTAATGCAATCGCTATCTCTAAGGATGACGCTACAGCACCAGCAAGAATTCTTGCTAAGTTTGCTAAGGAAGCAGAAGCATTAGAGATCAAGAGTGGTGTAGTTGAGGGAACTTACTATGACCAGGCAGGAATTCAGGCAATTTCCAGCATCCCTTCAAGAGAAGAGTTACTTTCCAAGTTACTTGGAAGTATTCAGTCACCTATCGCAAACTTTGCAAGAGTTATCAAGCAGATTGCAGAGCAGCAGGATGGTGCAGCAGAAGCATAAGATTTATGCGGTATGCAATGGGCTGATGATAGCCTAAGTTACTGACACAGAGTGTCACACATGTAGTTTGACTACACTATAATAATTATTTTAAATGGAGGAATTAATAATGACTACTCAGGAATTTATCGAAGAGATCAAGAAGTTAAGCGTATTAGAGTTAAACGATTTAGTTAAGGCTTGTGAGGAAGAGTTCGGCGTATCTGCAGCAGCAGGTGTTGCAGTTGTAGCAGCAGGCGGAGCAGCTGGTGAAGCAGCAGCAGAGAAGGACGAGTTCGATGTTGAGTTAACAGAAGTTGGACCAAACAAGGTTAAGGTTATCAAGGTTGTTCGTGAGGTAACTGGTTTAGGTCTTAAGGAAGCTAAGGAAGTTGTAGATGGCGCTCCTAAGGTAGTTAAAGAGGGAGCTTCTAAGGCTGAGGCTGAGGACATCAAGACTAAGTTAGAGGCTGAGGGTGCTAAGATCACATTAAAGTAATCTGCACGTAACAGTGAGCTATGCAAAAGCAGGAAGTGCTTTTGTACACATAACAAAAAGTGTCGTCGGAATGCATGCGTTCTGACGGCACTTTTTTCTTTACTGCCAGTTATGAAAGTGTCGAAAGCGGCACTTTTTTTCTTGCGTGGTAAAAGTGTATTAGCACTTTTTGTTTTGCAAATGTTGTGATACCGGGCTGGCAAGTAAAGTGTTTAAGATGTGGCTTGGAAGTGACTGACATTCCCAACGACTTGTCTGGCGTCCTTGCTGTAACATCCGGTTGAAATGATATCGAATCGGTCGTCGTCTGGTTTCATAGCGTCTTCTAACACGGTGTCAAAATCCTTTGATGGTTTGCTGTGTTGTGGGTTCTCACGTTCCTGTTGCCTTGTGTAACGTGGCATTGCATAGACTGCAATGACTGCTTTGATCGGGGTAAATGTTTTGTCATTCATAGTAATCTCCTCCTTGAAATTACGTTAGAATGTAGCACTTCCTTTCTAATATATATATCGACAGGATGCGTGTGATAACTTAGAAAAGCATGGACGAATGTGCGGGATAAGCGTATAATGGCGATAATATGGGATTTGATATTATATTATTGAAATCAAAAGACGGATATTGAATGGTTATGTGAAGTATAATAAGAATGATAATGAGATAAGATTCGTATTGTCAGATTTGACGTAATAGGAAATGGGAGGAAATATGGCGGATTATATAACAACCTATGGAGGTACACATTTTATACCGCTTGAACCGGCGGCAGAGGATATTCATATTACGGATATTGCACATGCACTTTCCCTGCTTTGCAGGGGCAATGGTCATGTAAAGCATTTCTTTTCGGTGGGGCAACACTGTGTGAATTGCGCGTTAGAGGCAATGGCGAGAGGATATAGCAGGCGGGTATGTCTTGCGTGTCTGTTACATGATGCAAGTGAAGCATATCTTTCGGATGTGCCAAGACCATTTAAGAAGACATTGCCGTCTTATCAGGCATTAGAGGAACATTTTTTATCCATTATTTATGAGAAGTATTTAGGAAGTGATCTGACAAATGAGGAACGTCAGATGGTGCGGGCGATTGATGATGATATGCTGTATTTTGATCTGGCAGAATTGTTGGGAGAAAGACCGGATGGAGAGATGCCGGAGATGGAAAGCGTGTTTTCAGAAGAGTATGTACCATTTATAGAGGTGGAAGAGAAGTATCTGGAATTGTTTCGTGAATTAAGTTGTGGCTACAAATAGAATTAGAACATATACAATCGATGATCAGGGCATGCCGGTATGGTGTGCCTTATTTTGTTTTGCAATTTTGTGTGACGCAAAAGAGCTGCAAGCAATTCTTTGTTCCAGTATGACAAAGGTGTATGATTAAGTCGATAGATCGTGATATTTAGGGGTTAAAATAGGAAATATATGGAATAAATATAATGAAACGATATATAGAGTTGCTCTGGCTGTGCCAAAATGAAATCTAGATATAGGAGAAAAGTACCGAGTATTCCACAACATCTATGCCTGAAAATATAAATTTAAAAATTTTCAAAATAATTGGTTGACACTGGAAATTGGACGTGATAGAATATTAAAATGTCATTATTGTGGGTAGGTATCCGCAATGGTCACAAACAATAAAGTCAAGGGGTGAAAACGTCAATGGAAAAGAGCAGAATTAGTCCTGTGAAAGCGGGAAAAGGAATCCGTATGAGTTATTCCAGACAGAAAGAAGTACTTGAGATGCCGAATTTGATCGAAGTACAGAAAGACTCATATAAGTGGTTCTTAGATGCGGGACTTAAAGAGGTGTTCGAAGATATCTCTCCAATCACAGATTACAGCGGTCAGCTTAGTTTGGAATTTGTAGACTTCCAGTTGTGTGAGGATGATATCAAGTACTCAATTGAGGAATGCAAGGAAAGAGATGCAACATATGCAGCTCCGTTGAAAGTGAATGTACATCTTCATAATAAGGAAACAGATGAGATCAATCAGCATGACATTTTTATGGGTGATTTGCCTTTGATGACAGAGACTGGTACCTTTGTAATTAATGGTGCAGAGCGTGTTATCGTTAGTCAGTTGGTTCGTTCACCTGGTATCTATTATGCAATCGGACATGATAAGACCGGTAAGCCGTTATATTCATGTACCGTAATTCCGAACCGTGGTGCATGGTTAGAGTACGAGACGGATTCGAATGACGTTTTCTACGTACGTGTAGATAGAACAAGAAAGGTGCCGATCACTGTATTGATTCGTTCATTAGGTATCGGAACCAATGAAGAGATTCGCGAACTATTTGGCGATGAGATCAAGATCTTAAGAAGTATGGAGAAAGATCCTTCTACCAGCTATGAAGAAGGTCTTTTGGAATTATATAAGAAGATCCGTCCAGGTGAGCCTTTGGCGGTTGAGAGCGCAGAGAGTTTGATCAATGCGATGTTCTTTGATCCTAGACGTTATGATTTAGCGAAAGTTGGACGCTATAAGTTTAATAAGAAGCTTTCGTTTAAGAACCGGATTGCTGGACAGATGTTAGCAGAAGACGTTGTAAGCCCTGTAACAGGTGAGATTCTTGCAAAGGCAGGAGATATGCTTACAAGAGAGAGTGCAACAGCAATTCAGAATGCAGCTGTATCTTATGTTATGATTCAGACAGAGACCCGCAATGTGAAAGTCTTATCTAACATGATGGTTGATATCAAAGAGTATGTTGACTTTGATACAGAGGAACTCGGAGTAACAGAAGCTGTATTCTACCCTGTATTAGCACAGTTATTAGAGGAATATACAGATGAAGAGGAATTGAAGCGTGCAATTAAGAGAGATATTCATGATTTGATTCCAAAGCATATTACAAAGGAAGATATCTTAGCATCTATCAATTATAATATTCACCTTGAGTACGGAATTGGTACAGATGATGATATTGACCATTTGGGTAACCGTCGAATCAGAGCAGTTGGCGAGTTGTTACAGAACCAGTATCGTATTGGTCTTTCCAGATTAGAGAGAGTAGTACGTGAGAGAATGTCTACACAGGATATCGAGACAATTTCACCACAGTCTTTGATCAATATTAAGCCGGTCACAGCTGCTGTGAAGGAGTTCTTCGGAAGTTCCCAGTTGTCACAGTTTATGGATCAGAATAATCCGCTTTCTGAGTTGACACATAAGAGACGTTTATCTGCATTAGGACCTGGTGGTCTTTCCCGTGATAGAGCCGGATTCGAGGTGCGAGATGTACATTATACACATTATGGTAGAATGTGTCCGATCGAGACTCCTGAAGGTCCTAACATCGGTTTGATCAACTCTCTTGCTACGTATGCAAGAATTAATGAATATGGTTTCGTTGAGGCACCATATCGTAAACTGGACAAGACAGATATAGAGAATCCGGTTGTAACAGATGAGGTTATCTATCTGACAGCCGATGAAGAAGATAATTACGTTGTTGTACAGGCGAATGAGCCTTTGAATGAGGATGGAACTTTTGCACATGCCAGAGTATCTGGTCGTTTCCGTGAAGAGACTGCCGAGTTTGATAAGAACCGTGCAGATCTGATGGACGTATCTCCTAAGATGGTGTTCTCTGTGGCAACATCTATGATTCCGTTCTTACAGAATGATGATGCAAACCGTGCGCTGATGGGATCTAACATGCAGCGTCAGGCAGTACCTCTTCTTACAACAGAGGCACCAATCGTTGGTACTGGTATGGAAGAGAAAGCAGCTGTTGACTCTGGTGTATGTATCGTTGCGAAGCATGATGGTGTAGTAGAGAAGTCTACAAGCAAGGAGATTGTGATCAAGTGCGACGATGGTACGAAGGACACATATCATGTCATTAAGTTTGCTCGAAGCAATCAGGGTAACTGTATGAATCAGAGACCAATCGTTGTGAAGGGCGAGAGAGTCAAAGCAGGAGATGTCATTGCCGATGGTGCTTCTACCGCTGGTGGTGAGATTGCTCTTGGTAAGAACCCATTGATCGGATTTATGACCTGGGAAGGTTATAACTACGAGGATGCGGTATTATTAAGTGAGAGATTAGTTCAGGAAGATGTATATACTTCTGTTCATATTGAAGAGTACGAATGCGAGGCAAGAGATACCAAGTTAGGTTCTGAGGAGATTACAAGAGATCTTGCAGGTCTTGGTCCGGATGTATTAAAGGATCTGGATGAGAATGGTATTATCCGTATCGGTGCTGAGGTTCGTGCCGGTGATATCTTGGTTGGTAAGGTTACTCCGAAGGGAGAGACAGAGCTTACGGCTGAGGAGAGACTGCTTCGTGCAATCTTTGGTGAGAAAGCAAGAGAAGTAAGAGATACTTCCCTTCGTGTACCACATGGTGCGTTTGGTATTGTTATGGATACCAAGATCTTTACAAGAGAGGCAGGAGACGAGCTTCCACCTGGAGTGAATAAGTCCGTTCGTGTGTACATTGCACAGAAGAGAAAGATCTCTGTTGGTGATAAGATGGCTGGTCGTCATGGTAACAAGGGTGTAATTTCCCGTATCCTTCCAGTAGAAGATATGCCATTCCTTCCAAATGGCCGTCCACTTGATATCGTATTGAATCCATTGGGTGTGCCTTCCCGTATGAATATCGGACAGGTCTTGGAGATTCACTTAGGCCTGGCTGCTAAGGCATTAGGCTTTAAGATTGCAACTCCTGTGTTCGATGGTGCCAATGAGGAAGATATCATGGAAACCTTGGAGATGGCGAACGATTACGTTAATGAAGAATGGGAAGTGTTCGATAAGAAATGGCGTCCACAGGTATCGGATGAGGTTATGGATTATCTGTATGAGAACCGTGACCATAGAGAAGAGTGGAAGGGCGTTCCAATCAATCGTACCGGTAAGGTAACACTTCGTGATGGTAGAACCGGTGAGGAATTTGATTCTCCTGTTACGATCGGATACATGCATTATCTGAAGCTTCACCATTTGGTAGATGATAAGATTCATGCTCGTTCTACTGGTCCATACTCATTAGTAACACAGCAGCCATTAGGTGGTAAAGCACAGTTTGGTGGTCAGCGTTTCGGTGAGATGGAGGTTTGGGCGTTAGAGGCATATGGTGCTTCTTACACCTTACAGGAGATTCTGACTGTGAAGTCCGATGATGTAGTTGGCCGTGTGAAGACATACGAAGCAATTATTAAGGGTGATAATATTCCAGAACCTGGAATTCCAGAATCATTTAAGGTATTGCTGAAAGAGTTCCAGTCACTTGCATTGGATGTCCGTGTATTACGTGAGGATAATACAGAGGTTGAGATCGGTGAGAATGTGGATTATGGTAGTGATGATATCCGCAAGTTCGGCGACATGGATTACAATCAGGAAGAGTCAGAGATGAAAGAACATGGTTATAGCGGTGTAGATGAGAATGACGAAAGCTTCGAGTTAGAAGATAGCGGCGACAGCTATGACGATGACTATAACGATGATTACGATGAGTAATGGAAGGAGAGCAATAATAGATGTCAGCGATTAATAATCAGGAAACAGAACAACAGATGAATTTTGATGCGATTAAGATTGGCCTTGCTTCTCCAGAAAAGATTAGAGAATGGTCAAGAGGCGAAGTGAAGAAGCCTGAGACAATTAACTATAGAACATTGAAACCGGAAAAAGATGGTTTGTTCTGTGAAAGAATCTTCGGACCGAGCAAAGACTGGGAATGTCATTGTGGTAAGTATAAGAAGATTCGTTACAAAGGTGTTATTTGTGACCGATGCGGCGTTGAGGTTACAAAGGCTAATGTTAGACGTGAGAGAATGGGACATATCGAGCTTGCTGCTCCGGTATCTCATATCTGGTATTTCAAGGGAATCCCAAGTAGAATGGGATTGATCCTTGATATCTCACCAAGAGTATTAGAGAAAGTATTATACTTTGCATCTTATATTGTGTTAGATCCAGGAGAGACAAATCTTGCGTATAAGCAGGTGTTGACTGAGAAGGAATACCGTGATGCAGAGGAAGAATACGGATATGGTAAGTTCCGTGTTGGCATGGGCGCAGAGGCTGTAAAGGAATTGTTACAGGCAATCGATTTAGAGCAGGAAGCAGTAGATCTTCGTGCAGATCTTAAGGATGCAACTGGTCAGAAACGTGCTAAGATCATTAAGAGATTAGAGGTAGTGGAAGCATTTAGGGGTTCTGACAACAAGCCAGAGTGGATGATCTTAGATGCCGTTCCAGTTATCCCACCGGATATCCGTCCAATGGTTCAGTTGGATGGTGGACGTTTTGCTACATCTGATCTGAATGACTTATATAGAAGAATTATCAACCGTAACAACCGTTTGAATCGTTTGTTAGAGTTGGGTGCACCAGATATCATTGTTCGTAATGAGAAGCGTATGTTACAGGAGGCGGTTGATGCTCTGATCGATAATGGTCGTCGTGGCCGTCCGGTAACAGGACCTGGTAACAGAGCATTGAAGTCTTTATCTGATATGTTAAAGGGTAAACAGGGTCGTTTCCGTCAGAACTTGTTAGGTAAGCGTGTTGACTACTCTGGACGTTCTGTTATCGTCGTTGGACCAGAACTTAAGATTTATCAGTGTGGTCTTCCAAAAGAGATGGCGATTGAGTTATTTAAGCCATTTGTTATGAAAGAGTTAGTATCCAGAGGCTTGGCACACAATGTAAAGTCTGCTAAGAAGATGGTAGAGAAGTTAGAGACAGAGGTTTGGGATGTATTAGAGGATGTAATCAAAGAACATCCGGTAATGCTGAACCGTGCCCCGACACTTCATAGATTAGGTATTCAGGCATTTGAGCCAATCCTTGTAGAAGGTAAAGCGATCAAACTTCATCCATTGGTATGTACAGCGTTCAACGCCGACTTCGATGGTGACCAGATGGCTGTCCATCTTCCACTTTCTGTTGAGGCTCAGGCAGAGTGTAGATTCTTACTGTTGTCACCGAACAACTTATTGAAACCTTCCGATGGTGCAACGGTTGCCGTTCCTTCTCAGGATATGGTACTTGGTATTTACTATCTGACGATTGATAAGCCGGGTGACAAGGGCGAAGGTAAGATCTTCAAGTCGAAGAATGAGGCAATTCTTGCTTATGAGAATAAGGAGATTACATTACATTCAAAGATTAAAGTCAGAATGCATGGAACGATGCCAGATGGTACAGAGGGAACAACAATCATTGAGTCTACATTGGGAAGAATCTTATTTAATGAGATCATTCCTCAGGATCTGGGAATTGTAGATCGTTCGATTCCGGGCAATGAGCTTGCATTAGAGATTGATTACCTGGTTGGTAAGAAGCAGTTAAAGCAGATTCTTGATAAATGTATCAACACGCATGGTGCAACCAAGACGGCAGAAGTGTTGGATGATGTCAAGAGTATTGGTTATAAGTATTCTACAAGGGCTGCATTGACCGTATCCATTTCTGAGATGACTGTGCCGGCTGCAAAGGGTGAAATCCTAGATGATGCACAGAATACAGTTGGACTGATCAATGATAAGTTCAAGATGGGATTTGTAACAGAAGAAGAGCGTTACAATGCCGTTGTTCGTACTTGGGAAGCCGCAGATAAGAAGCTGACTAAGGCACTGTTAGACGGTTTGGATAGATACAATAACATCAAGATGATGGCGGACTCTGGTGCCCGTGGTTCTGAGGCTCAGATTAAGCAGTTAGCTGGTATGCGTGGATTGATGGCTGATACAACAGGTCGTACGATCGAATTGCCAATCAAGTCAAACTTCCGTGAGGGACTTGACGTATTGGAGTACTTCATTTCAGCGCATGGTGCTCGTAAAGGTCTTTCCGATACAGCACTTCGTACAGCCGATTCTGGTTACTTGACACGTCGTTTAGTTGATGTATCACAGGATCTGATCATTCGTGAGATTGATTGTTGTGAAGGTTCTGATGAGATTCCAGGTGCTTATGTAGAAGCATTTATGGAAGGTCGAGAGATGATTGAGAGCTTCCAGGATCGCATTACCGGTCGTTATGCAGCAGAGTCTGTATATGACAAGGATGGTAATCTGATCGTAAAGGCAAATCATATGATTACACCAAAGCGTGCAGAGGCAATTATTAACCGTGGTGTGAATGCAGAAGGCGGAGCAGTTACAAAGCTTAAGATTCGTACAATCCTTAACTGTAAGTCACACATTGGAGTTTGTGCAAAATGCTACGGTGCGAACATGGCAACTGGTATGCCAGTACAGGTTGGTGAGGCTGTTGGTATTATCGCAGCACAGTCAATCGGTGAGCCAGGTACACAGCTTACAATGAGAACATTCCATACAGGTGGTGTGGCCGGTGATGATATTACACAGGGTCTTCCTAGAGTAGAGGAGTTGTTTGAGGCTCGTAAGCCAAAGGGACTTGCAATCATTGCTGAGTTTGGCGGTGTAGTACAGGTTCGTGACAAAGAGGATAAGAGAGAAGTTGTTATTACAAATCAGGAGACTGGTGAGTCAAAAGCATACTTCATTCCATATGATGCAAGAATTAAGGTATTTGATGATGATGTAGTGGAAGCCGGTGATGAGCTTACGGTTGGTTCTGTTAACCCACATGATATCCTTAAGATTAAGGGTGTTCGTGCGGTACAGGATTACATGATCCGTGAGGTTCAGAAGGTATACCGTAATCAGGGTGTTGATATCAATGATAAGCACGTTGAGGTTATCGTTCGTCAGATGCTTAAGAAGGTTAAGATTGAGCACAGCGGAGATACCGATTACCTGCCAGGAACTTTAGTTGATGTATTAGATTACAATGAGAAGAATGAACAGTTAGAGGCAGAAGGTAAGGAGCCGGCAAAGGGAACACAGGTTATGCTTGGTATTACAAAGGCGTCCCTTGCTACCAATTCCTTCTTGTCAGCAGCATCCTTCCAGGAGACAACCAAGGTTCTGACAGAAGCTGCTATTAAGGGTAAGATTGATCCATTGATCGG
>CACWQE010000031.1 GCA_902762905.1 uncultured Lachnospiraceae bacterium
CTTCAGAACCGCCGGTACTTGGCGAGGTATTTTCGAGCCTAGTACCGCTGCGAGTGATGAGTAGCGAGAGCGTGCCTGCTATGATATGTTATATCCCAATCAACCGATCTTACAGCCTGACCGTTTCGCACGTCCAGAGACTTACGCTGTAGAAGAGGAAAATTAGGAGAAAAGATTATGAAAAACTATGTATTTCGAAGTGCAAATGAAAAGGATTTAGAGGAGATTCGCGCATTATATACAGGTGCGACTGGCAGTCCGGGTTGCACCTGGGATGAAGGATATCCGAATGAAGAGTGTACCAGAGAGGACTTCAAACGAGGAGATCTGTTCTGTTTGAAAACGGAAGAGGGGGAGATTACAGGTGTGATTGCAGTAGATGCGGATGAGATTGTGGAGAAACTGCCTTGTTGGAGCAGGGAATTACAGCCGGGGGCAGAGCTTGCCAGACTGGTTGTGAAAGAATCTTATCAGAATCAGGGAATTGCAAAGCAGTTGTTACAGTGTGGAATGGAGGAGCTTGCAAGGAGAGGATACCAGAGTGTACATTTTCTGGTATCGAAGACGAATGAACGGGCACTGCGGGCGTATGAACCGCTTGGATTTGATAACCGCGGGGAATGGTATGGTTATGAACATGACTGGTGGTGTTACGAGAAGAAGTTGTAATGTGTTTTCCTTGACGGGGCTATCGGACTTGGATATAATGAATTAGGACAGAGACGTTCGAACAAGCGTGTTCTGTCCTTTTGTGTATTTAAGAGAAAGCTATTGATTCGCATTTATTTAAAGAAAGAGGTGCAGATACATGAGAAGAACAGACCGTGAAGTGACAGACGTTGTTAAGATTCGGGAGATATTAGAAAAGGCACAGATTGTACATATTGGGATGGTGGATGAAGGAAGACCATATGTCGTGCCAATGCATTACGGATATCGATATGAGAATGGCGTATTGACATTATACATGCATGGAGCAAAAGAAGGAAGAAAATGTGATATTTTAGCGAAGAATCCGCAAGTGTTTATTGAGATAGAGACAGATGTTGAAGATGTGAGCGGTGGGGAGATTGCATGTAATTATGGTTCCTCTTATGCGAGTATTATGGGAGATGGAAAAGCAGATATTGTAACAGAGGCGGCTGAGAAGGTAGAGGCATTACAGATTCTGATGCGTACTCAGACAAAGCGGGATTTTGTGATCACGGAGCAGATGAGTGAAAGTGTACAGGTATTTCGTATTGTAGTGCCACATTTGACTGCAAAATGCAGACCGAAGATGAGATAATACAACATTTCATAAGATGCAGGATGGTATCAGAAAGTAGAAGGTATTAAGGATATAGAGAATGTGGAAGTAAGAGGAGGTTACTATGGGTAAGACATTGATCGTAGTCGATATGCAGAATGATTTCATTACCGGATCATTGGGAACAAAAGAGGCACAGGATATTGTGCAGAAGGTAAAGAATAAGATTACCGAGTATCAGAAACGTGGGGATGAGATTATCTTTACGAGAGATACGCACCAGCCAGATTATCTGAATACACCGGAGGGAAAGAAACTGCCAGTGGAACACTGTATCGAAGGAACGAAGGGATGGCAGATTGCAGATGGGTTAGAAGTAGATGGCGCGAAGTATATTGATAAACCTACCTTTGGATGGACGCATTGGAATGACAGAACCTTTGAAGAGATTGAGATGGTTGGTCTTTGTACGGATATTTGCGTGGTATCCAATGCACTAATCCTGAAAGCTACATTTCCTGACGTGGAGATCACAGTGGATGCAAGCTGCTGTGCAGGTGTAACATCGGCTACACATAATGCAGCTTTGGAAACAATGAAGATGTGCCAGATTAATGTGATCAGCGAATAGACTAAGAGCCCTTATATGTCTGTATAAGGGCTCTTAGTCTATTCTGTGTAGAAATCACGGGTAATATTGGTAAATAATTTGTGCGTCAGATCTGCCATATATTGTGGAGATTCCGGTTTCTCATTGGATAACCAGGACTTCAACATTCCCACAAGTCCAGTCAGGCAGAATGAATAAGTATAGATCAGATCCGGTGAAGTCTTCGGAAACTGGCTGGCAAGGGATTCGAATACAGTCTCTGCGACCAGTTTTTCGGTCTGTTCCACGAATGCCATATCTCCGTGTGGACCAAGCAAAGCTTTACAGATCTCACGATTCTCCTCTAAGTAAGTGAAAATATGAACCAAAAAGGATTGTGCCTTGTCGGTACTGGTAAGTGGTTCAATCGGATTGGAAGTGATGGATAACCGGATCTCCTCCATGATCTCCTGTTCAATGCTTTCTAACATCTGATAGATATCTTCATAATGTAGGTAGAAAGTAGAGCGGTTAATGTCTACTTCGTCTACTAATTCCGTGACAGTGATCTCACGGATGTTCTTTTTCTGCATGAGTCTTGCTAGGCCGGCACGTAACTGGGCACGGGTTTTGCGGACTCTGCGATCTACTTTCGCAGCCATAATGTCATCCTCTTTCTTTCATTATATGAATGTGAAAATAATCAACGATAAATTATTATATGTCTAGAAATAATCAAAATGAAGCGTAATTAACGGTTGTTTTGTTTCGTTAGGTTCAGTATAATACAAACGAAAAGAAAAATCAACACATTGTTTATTATTGGAGGTGGAATCTAGTAAACAAGCGTATATTGAATAATCAATCGGATTTCTAGTAAACGAGAGTTTATATATTATTTAAATTTTGTTAAACTGGAATCTATCGAAGAAACGGTGTTTTGTATGTTATACTGTGCAAGTCGTATGCAACGTGCATTTTGCACAGAAATATATAATAAGAAGGAAGGAAAAACAGATGATTAAGAATGAATGGAAAAGTCTATGGCATAATAAGTTCATGTTGATCGTGGTAGTTGCAATTATTGCAATTCCGTTGATCTATGCAGGCTTATTCTTAAAGTCCATGTGGGATCCGTATGGCAGTGTGGAAAATCTACCGGTTGCTGTTGTCAATAATGACAAGTCGGTAGAATATGAAGGAAAGACATTACAGGTTGGAGATGATCTTGTTGATGAATTGAAAGACAATGACTCTCTTGCATTTAACTTTGTGGATGCAGATGTGGCTGAACAGGGGCTTAAGAATGGAACCTTCTATATGGTAATTACCATTCCGGAAGATTTTTCGAAGAATGCGTCTACGTTAATGGATGAGCATCCAAAGAAGATGCAGCTTACGTATAAGACGAATCCGGGAACCAATTACATTGCGTCTAAGATGAGCGAGACGGCACTTACAAAGATTAAGACAAGTGTAGCAGCGGAAGTAACGAAGACGTATTCCGAGACAGTATTTGATCAGATTGGAACGATTGGAGACGGTATGCAGGATGCAGCAGACGGGTCCTTAGAATTAAAAGAAGGAATTGATACTGCAGCGGATGGAGCAGATACGATTGCTACAAATCTGAATACATTAGCAGATGGAGCAGGAGATCTGAAAGATGGTGCTGACAAGTTAGGAAAGGGTGTGAAAGATTACACCGATGGTGCAGCTAAGATCAATAAGGGTGCTAAGACATTATCAAAAGGAACCAAGACATTAAAGGATGGTACGGATACATTAGCAACAAAAGGAAAGACATACACAGATGGTGTTACAACATTAGCAGATGGCGTGACTGCATATGTAAGTGGTGCAGAACAGTTAGCTGCCGGAGCAAGTCAGCTGGCACCATTAGAAAGTCTGGGTGATGTATCAAATGGTATCAGTCAGTTGAATACAGCTGTGACAAAGGGGACAGATGAGCAAACTTCCTTAGTGGCTGGAACAACTGCTTTGAAGGAAGGAATCGGACAGATGCAGAAGGAAGTGGAAGGTGCAGCCGGTACACTTGGTAATCTGTCAGGAAGTCTTACAACGGCAGCAGATACCATTCAGAAGGCAAGTAATGGAATCAGCGGTGCAAGCAGTAAGATTGATGATGCTGCAACATTGGCAACACAGGGTGCAACAGTGTTGAATGGTGGTGCACAGACATTAAATGGTGCCAATACCGCAATTGATGCAGCAAATTCTAAGATTAATACAGCAAACAATAGTATTGCGAAAGCAATCAGCAAATTAGAAGCAGCAAAGGCCGCAGGTGTGGATGTGGAGGATGAATTGTCTGCCTTGAAGAATCTGGGTACAATTGATTCTGCCAGCAAGGTAGATGTCAGTACATTAGCTTCAAAGGCCTCCGCAATCGGTGCCGGTCTGAATCAGTATGCAACGAGACTGGCAGCAGCACCATCTAGCTTACAGCCTGCGATTGATGGTTTAAATGCTGGAGCAACGGCGTTGTCAGCTGCAAATCCGGCGGCTTCTATGACGGCGTTAAATGAAGGTCTGAAAACGGTATATACCGGAGCAACTGCATTGGAGACAGGAGCCAAGCAGGTATCAGCCGGATTACAGCAGTTAGAGACGGCAACGGCAGCATTTCCAACAGCGGCAGCAGGTATTAAAGCATTAAATGCCGGATTTGCAACATTAACAGCTAATGATGAGAAATTGACACAGGGTGCGGCTGCATTAAAGACGAATACACCGGCGGTAACCGAAGGAATTCAGAGTCTGGCAACAGGTGCGACCCAGTTAAATACCGGAGCAGCGAGCTTACTTACTGGAACAAAACAGTTGACAGCGAATAATAAGACTTTGATCAGTGGCGTTAGCCAGTTATCAAGTGGTGCAACACAGATTGCAGATGGTTCTACAAAGTTATATGATGGTTCTTTGGATCTGACAGATGGTATGACTAAATTGCAGGACGGTGCAAAGGAGTTACATGACGGAATCAAAGACGGTGCGGATGAAGTCAAAGAGATTAATACCAATGATGAAACATATGAGATGTTTGCAGAACCAGTAGAAGATAAAGAAGCAAAGATTACAAAAGTAGAGAACAATGGCCATGCAATGGCACCATACATGATGTCAGTTGGTCTTTGGGTTGGCTGCCTTGCATTCTGTCTGATTTATCCTTTGATGTCATTTAAGGGTGAATTGAAGTCAGGACTTGCATGGTGGGCAAGTAAGGCAACGGTATTGTATCCGGTAGCAATCTTACAGGGTGCCGTTCTGATCTTGGCACTTAACAAGTTAGCAGGTTTCCATCCAGTGGAATTTGGTAAGACGGTGGCATTTGCCTGTCTGACTGCAGTAGCATTTACTTCGATCATGTATTTCTTCAATATATGGTTAGGTAAGGTTGGTAGTTTCTTGATGCTGGTATTCATGGTAGTTCAGCTTGCAGGATCAGCCGGAACTTATCCGGTAGAACTTTCGCCAAGCTTCGTATCTAAGATTCACGATCTGGTACCATTTACTTATACGGTAAATGCGTTCCGAAGCACAATCTGTGGAGGGGAAAGTATTGCGACATCCGTAAAGGTATTGGTGATTCTTACTGTGATCTTCACTGCAGCAACGATTGTATCGTTCCACTTCAAAGGTATTGCGAAGAAACAGGGCAAAGTTCTTCCATACGACTGGTTAGAGGAAAGAGGATTAGCATAATATAGAATTAGTATCGCAAGATACCGAATATAGAATAGGGAGCAAGGCACAAAGCATACTGCGAACTATAAAAATGATATAGAAAGCTGTCATATGAGGCAATGCAAATCGTATATCGGGAAGGATGTGCGGAAAGCTGGAGTCTTGTGTGGCAGCTTATATTATTGCTGTTATTTAGTGCGACTTGTAGAGGTATTTTACTTGCATTTTGTTAGTGGCTTTGATATAATAACTTGTATTGTTTAAATTGAAGCAAAGCAGGTGAAACTAGTGATAAAGAGTATGACAGGCTTCGGACGTAGTGAGAGCATTACGAAAGAACGTAAGATTGTAATAGAGATGAAGTCAGTGAATCACAGATACTGTGATCTGAATATTAAGATGCCGAAGAAGTTTAATTTCTTTGAGGCAGCAATTCGCAGCCATTTGAAGCAATATATTGGCAGAGGTAAGGTGGACATCTTCATTACATATGAAGATTATACAGAGAGTAATGTTTGTGTGAAGTATAATGCAGAGCTTGCAGCAGAGTATGTGAAGTATCTGAAACAGATTTCAGATGAGTTTGATCTGCATAGTGATTTATCACCGGTTGCCCTTTCCAGATTTCCAGAAGTATTTACATTAGAGGAACAATCTATTGATGAAGATGAGTTGTGGAAAGAATTAGTTACCTGTTTGGATGAAGCAGCTACACAGTTTGTGGAGTCTAGAACAAAGGAAGGCGAGACATTGAAAGCAGATCTCATCCAGAAGTTAGATGGTATGCTTGAGATGGTGGATTATATTGAATCGGTATCTCCGTCATTGGTGGAATCTTATCGGAAACGTCTAGAGGATAAGGTGAAAGAATTGTTAGATGGAGTGGCAATGGATGAGAGCCGGATTGCAACAGAGGTTACAATCTATGCAGATAAGATCTGCGTAGATGAAGAGACGGTTCGACTTCGCAGCCACATTGAGAATACGAAAGCAATTCTATTAGAAGGTGGCAATGTAGGTAGAAAGTTAGACTTTATTGCACAGGAGATGAACCGCGAGGCTAACACAATTCTATCGAAAGCCGATAGTCTGGATGTATCGAATAAGGCAATTGACTTAAAGACAGAGATTGAGAAAGTAAGAGAACAGATACAGAATATAGAGTAGAGGGTGAGACATATGAACAAGAAAGGCGAACTGATTGTCATTTCGGGTTTCTCCGGAGTAGGCAAGGGAACCGTCGTGAAGAAGCTGATTGAGAAGTACCACTATAGTCTTTCTGTTTCTGCCACAACCAGAGCACCAAGACCTGGTGAGGTTGATGGTAAGGATTATCATTTTAAGACGGTAGAAGAATTTCGGAATCTGATTGATTATAATGGATTCATCGAATGGGCACAGTATGTAGAGAATTACTATGGAACCCCTAGAAAATATGTAGAAGACGAGTTAGCCAAAGGCAATGATGTTATCTTAGAGATTGAGGTTCAAGGTGCTATGCACATCAAAGAACAATATCCGGATGCAGTTCTGATCTTCATAACAGCTCCGAATGCGAAGACGTTACAGGAACGTTTGGAAGGAAGAGGAACGGAAGAGGGCAAAGTGATTGCCAAGCGGTTAAAGCGTGCATATGAAGAGACTGATGATATGCCACAGTATGATTATTTAGTCGTGAATGACGACTTAGATACGTGCGTGGATGATGTACATGCAGTCATCCGGGCAGAGAGTTTCAAGACAAAGAAACATAATGACTATGTTAATAATATGAAAGAAGAATTATTTGCAATTCGAAAGGAGATTTTATCATGATTCATCCATCTTATACGGACTTAATGGCAGTAGTAAACAGTGAGGTTGAGCCGGGCGAACAGCCGGTTGTTAACAGTAGATATTCTATCGTACTTGCAACTGCGAAGAGAGCAAGACAGATTATTGCAGGTGATGAACCACTTGTGAAAGCAGAGCAGGGAAAGAAACCATTATCCATTGCAGTGGAAGAGTTATATGAAGGCAAGATTAAGATTATGGGTGAGGACGAAGAAGGCGATGAGGAAGATCTGGAATTAGAGATCTCTGAATTGGAAGGCAATTTCGGTGAGGTTGATGAGGCTGAACTCGAGATGGAGACTGCAACTGTGGAAGAGGAACAGGAAGAGTCAACAGAAGAATAGGAAAGAATAGCTTTCCTTACATATGAGTATATCAGGAGGCTGTTACACAATGGTGCAACAGCCTTTTATACCATAATATGGAATCGTTGACAAGGGAGGTATCAGAATGAAATTAGATACATTATTAAAAGAATTAAACTATGAACTTGTACAGGGCTCACTGGATACAGAAGTGTGTGCGGTAGAGAATGATTCGAGAAAAGTTACGGATGGAGCTTTATTTTTCTGTATTGCAGGTGCTGTGTTTGACGGACATACATATGCTGCTGATGTTGCAGACAAAGGTGCATCCGTTATTGTTGTAGAGAAAGATGTCGATTTGCAGGGACATGCTGATGTTACAGTTGTCAAGGTAAAGAGTACACGCTATGCAATGGGGGTGATCTGTTCTGCATTTTATGGGGAACCATCTAAGAAATTAACTGTGGTTGGAATTACCGGAACAAAGGGAAAGACAACAACAACTTACATGATCAAATCGATGTTAGAAGCAGCCGGACATAAGACTGGTCTGATCGGAACGATTGAAAGTATTGTAGGAGATAAAGTAACTCCTGCAAGTAATACAACGCCGGAATCAATTGTAATGCAGAGAACATTGCATGAGATGGTAGAGGCGGGACTGGATAGTGTAGTAATGGAAGTTTCTTCACAGGGGTTAATGTTAGACCGTGTTGCAGGGATTGATTTTGATTATGGCATTTTTACCAACTTATCGGAAGATCATATAGGACCGAATGAACACAAGGATTTTGCAGAATATCTTGGATGGAAGGCGAAGTTATTTACACTTTGCAAGACCGGTATCTTTAATGTAGATGATACGTATTGTAACGATATATTAAAAGGACATACCTGTGATGTAATTACATACGGTGAAAAAGAGGGTGCGGATTATCGGGCACAGAATCTGAACTTATACCGGAAAGACGGAGAACTTGGGATTACATATCATTTAAGTGGTAAGTATGAAGAGGATGTTCGGGTGAGTCTTCCGGGTGAATTCTCGGTTCATAATTCGTTAGCTGCGATTGCAGTTGCGAAGGAGATGGGAGTGCCGATGGAGAAGATTCTGGAGATATTGACACATATTCATGTGAAAGGACGTGTCGAATTGATCCCGATATCAGATGCATTTACTATATTGATTGATTATGCACACAATGCAATGAGTTTAGAGAGTATACTGACAACATTACGTGCATATAATCCAAAGCGTTTGATCTCTTTGTTTGGATGTGGTGGTAATCGTTCCAAGGTACGCCGTTATGAGATGGGAGAAGTATCTGGTAAGCTGGCAGATTATACAATTATCACATCGGATAATCCAAGAGATGAGGAACCACAGGCGATTATTGATGATATTAAGATAGGAATTGGTAAAACGGACGGACAGTATGTGGAGATCATTGACCGAAAAGAAGCAATCCGTTATGCAATCATGCATGCCAAGGAAGGAGATGTCATTGTCTTAGCGGGCAAGGGACATGAGGATTATCAGGAGATTAAGGGTAAGAAATACCATATGGATGAACGTGATCTGATTCGAGAAGTATTGGAGGAAGAGGATGTCTCACAAATATGCGGATATAATAATCGATATTTCGCATGAAGCGATTGACCGGACCTTTCAGTATAAGATTCCGGTAGAGCTTGCAGCAGAGATTGGGATAGGCACAAAGGTGTCTATCCCTTTTGGTCGTGGAAATCATTTACGTACCGGATATGTGATCTCATTTTCGGACAAACCGCAGTTTGATGAGGACAAATTGAAGGACATTGATAGCATATGTGAAAATGGAGTGGCGATTGAAGGAGAATTGATCGAACTTGCAGCATACATGAAAGAACAATATGGTTCTACGATGATCAATGCATTGAAAACAGTTATGCCGATTAAGGAAAAAGTGCGAGGACTGGTACACAAAGAAGTCTGTTTATTGCCTGACCGGCAGATATGTGAGGAAAGATGTGCACAGTATCAAAAGAAGAATGCGAAGGCGAAACTCCGTCTGCTACAGGAATTGATGCAGGAACAGGTGATTCCCTATGAATTAGTGACGGGAAAATTGAATATCTCATCTTCCACATTGAAAGCGATGGAGAAGGAGGGAACCATTGCAATCGAAGAAGAGGGATATTATAGGATGATCTTTGAAGAAAACGGAAAAAATGTGGAGAATCATTGCGAAGGTATGACAGAGACGAGTTCGCAAAGGGAGATACCAAATGAACAACAACATGCAGTCATTGAACGGATTCTTACAGATTATGCATCAGGAAAGCATGATACTTATCTGCTAAAAGGAGTAACTGGAAGTGGAAAAACATTGGTATATCTTAATGTGATCGAGAAAGTGGTTGCAATGGGAAAACAGGCAATTGTTCTGATTCCTGAGATCGCATTAACCTATCAGACGGTGAAACGTTTTCGGCAGCGATTTGGGAATAAAGTAACGATTATGAATTCAAAATTGAGTAAAGGGGAACGGTTTGATCAGTTTGAACGGGCAAAGAATGGGGATGTGTCTGTTATGATCGGTCCGCGCTCTGCGTTATTTGCACCATTTCCGAATCTTGGTGTAATTGTGATTGATGAGGAACATGAGACAAGTTATAAAAGTGAATATCCACCGAAATATCATGCAAGAGAGATTGCAATTGAGAGGGCGAGAATGGCGGGAGCTTTTGTGATACTTGGATCGGCAACCCCTTCTGTGGAATCATATTATCATGCAATGCGTGGGGAATATCAGTTACTTACTTTGACAGAGAGAGCAAAGGAAAATGCTTCTATGGCGGAGGTATCGGTTGTCGATCTGCGTGAGGAACTCAAACAGGGCAATCGTAGTATATTCAGTCGTCACCTGAAAGAGTTAATGGCTGATCGTCTGAAGAAGAAAGAGCAGACGATGTTATTCATTAACCGAAGAGGTTTTGCAGGATTTGTGTCGTGTAGAAGCTGCGGTTATGTATTTGAATGTCCGCATTGTGATGTGTCGCTGACGGAACATTATCCGGGAACGGCAAAAGCAAAACTGGTCTGTCATTATTGTGGATATGAGATAGCAAAACCGAAAGTGTGTCCGAAGTGTTCTTCTCCGTATATTGCGGGATTCGGTATTGGTACGCAGAAAGTAGAAGAACAGGTAAAGGCATTATTTCCAGAGGCGAAAGTACTTCGGATGGATGCGGATACAACGAAAAATAAGAACTCACATGAGCAGATTCTGTCGAAGTTTGCCAATGGGGAAGCGGATATTTTAGTGGGAACACAGATGATCGTGAAAGGACATGATTTTGCGAATGTAACCTTGGTTGGCATGATAGCAGCTGATCTTACGATGTTTGATAATGACTTCCGCTCATCCGAGAGAACATTTGATTTGTTGACGCAGGCGGCAGGACGAGCAGGAAGAGGGGGATTACCGGGTGAAGTAGTGATTCAGACCTATGCCCCGGAGCATTATTGCATTGAGACAGCAGCAAAACAGGATTATGAAGCATTCTATGAGGAAGAAAAAGCGTATCGAAGTCTGATGTCGTATCCTCCATTCGGACATATGTTAGCGATATTTATGGAAGCAGATCGTTATGAAATGACAGTGTGGATATCCACATTGTTAAAAGAGCTTGTAGAAAAGCTGCCAGAGGAGCATCAGGTTCAGGTAGTAGGACCATGTGATGCCACGATTGCACGGATAAATGACCGTTATCGACGTGTACTGTATCTGAAACATGCGGAGAATACGCGGTTGATCTGGATAAAGAATCAGATGGAACAATATTTAGAGGATAATGCATTGAATAAGGAATGTTATATTACCTTTGATTTTAATCCATTGACGGCATACTAATCAACGTGACATTATATTTGGGATATGCTATACTAGAACTAATTGTGTGAGTAAAGGAGAATGGCTATGGCAATTAGACAGATCCGTTTTGACGGAGATGATATTTTACGGAAGAAATGCAAAGAAGTGAAAGAAATGACAGATCGTACCCGTATTTTAATTGACGATATGTTCGACACGATGTATGAGGCGAATGGAGTAGGACTTGCTGCTCCTCAGGTGGGAATCCTCAAGCGAATCGTAGTTATCGATGTGGATTATGAGAATCCATATGTATTGATCAATCCGGTTATCGTAGAACGGGATGGAGAACAGACGGGAGATGAAGGTTGTCTGAGTCTCCCGGGGAAAGTAGCAACGGTTACCAGACCGAATCATGTAATCTGCAAGTGTCTGAATGAGGATATGGAAGAAATTGAGATTGAGGGTGAGGGACTTCTTGCTAGAGCAATCTGTCATGAGTTAGATCATTTGGATGGAATTCTGTATAAAGATGTGGCAGATGGTCCACTTCATGATGTAGAATATAACGAGCCGGAAGCAGAATAGATAGGTTGGTGAATGCATGAAAGTAGTATATATGGGAACACCGGATTTTGCGGTAGATACATTAGAGGCAATTGTGAATGCCGGTCATGAGGTGGCATTAGTTGTTACACAGCCGGATAAAGCTAAGGGCAGAGGCAAGAAGGTGTGTTATACACCGGTGAAAGAGAAGGCGTTAGAACATGATCTTCCGGTTGCACAGCCAGAGAAGGTAAGAGAAGAGACATTTGTGGAACAATTACAGGCAATTGCACCAGACGTGATCGTAGTAGTTGCATTTGGACAGATATTGCCGGAATCTATATTGAATATTCCAAAGTATGGATGTATTAATGTACATGCATCCCTGCTCCCTGCATATCGTGGGGCGGCTCCAATTCAGTGGGCGGTGATTGATGGTCTGACCGAGAGTGGTGTTACAACTATGTATATGGAGAAAGGATTAGATACCGGGGATATTATCCTTCAAAGCAAGCTTTCATTAGCACCGGACGAGACAGGTGGATCTTTGTTTGATAAGTTAGCAAAAGAAGGTGCGGCTTTATTGGTTAAGACACTTACCATGTTAGAAGCCGGTACGGCTATAAGGACGAAGCAGGACGAAAGTAAGTCAAGCTATGCAAAGATGTTGACCAAGGACATGGGATGTCTTGACTTTAACAAGGATGCTGTCACATTGGAACGATTGATCCGTGGTTTGAATCCGTGGCCGAGTGCATTTACAAAGATTCAGGATAAGACATTGAAAATCTATGTGGCAGAAGTAGTATCTGAAGATGTGATAACATCTGCGGCAGAGCCGGGTACGGTAATCGCAGTGGATAAGAAGAGTTTTACCGTTCGTTGTGGTAAGGGAGCACTTCGCATTCTGAATCTGCAATTAGAGGGTAAGAAACGAATGGATACGTCTGCTTTCTTGTTGGGATATAAGATTGAGACCGGGATGCAGTTAGGCTGAATAATTGGATGGATGGAATAGGATAGATGGCAGAGACAGAGAATACCCGATTACTTGCATTAGAAGTATTGGTAGAAGTAGAGAAACAGAATATTTTTGCAAAAGACGCCTTGCATAAGTTATTGTATCAGAAGCAGTTCTTAAGCAAGCAGGATCGTGCATTTATTACCCGATTAGTAGAAGGGACGACGGAGTATCAGACAAGACTCGATTATGTGATCAATCTGTATAGCAAGACGAAGGTCAATAAATGCAAACCACTTATCCGCTGCGTATTACGTATGGGTGTCTATCAGATGCTTTATATGGATAGCGTACCGAATGGTGTAGCTTGTAATGAATGCGTGAAACTTGCAAAAAAGAAAGGATTTCACAATCTGACAGGTTTTGTGAATGGTGTATTACGTAGTGTGGAACGTAATATAGATTCCATTCCTTATCCGAAAAGAGAAGACGGATTGGCTGTATATCTGTCTGTGCAGTATTCGATTCCACAATGGTTGGTGGAGCGGTTCCTGCAATGGTATGAGGAAGAACAGGTAATACAGATTTTAGAAGCCTCCCTTCAGGCAACAGGAATTACGATTCGGGTGAATGATAATAAGATCAGCAGACAGGAACTGGCAGCTAAGTTGGAAGAGCAGGGGATGGATGTAGAAGATGGTTATTATTCAGAAGATGCTCTGCATGTGTCCAAGATTAATTATGTCAACCGAATTCCGGGATTTCGTCAAGGTGAATTCTTTATTCAGGATGAAAGTTCTATGTTATTATATCCGATTGCCAATATAGAGACAGAACGAAAGGCTGGACAAGTATTGCATATTTTGGATCTGTGCGCGGCTCCAGGTGG
This sequence comes from uncultured Lachnospiraceae bacterium, assembly GCA_902762905.1. Classification (GTDB taxonomy): domain Bacteria; phylum Bacillota; class Clostridia; order Lachnospirales; family Lachnospiraceae; genus CAG-590. The sequence goes on from CACWQE010000031.1 coordinate 13,938, forward strand.
AAAATGCACACATTTTGCACAGAAGCTAGGCAATACTGCTTATATAGAGGCACGGGATGTATCAGAACGTAAGACTGCATTGATCAAGGAGAACCGCGAACGCCTAGGGCTTTCTAATATGGAAGAGAAAGTATGGGATGCTCTGATTTTGGATGAATCCAAGAAAGAATGGGCGGATCTGGTGATTGCAGATCTTCCATGCTCTGGATTTGGAATTTTATCCCACAAGAATGACATTAAGTATCATATCAGTGAGCAGCAATTACTGGAATTATCAAACCTGCAAAAGACTATATTGACCAATGCGGTATCCTATGTGAAACCGGGTGGAATTCTGGTGTTTAGTACATGTACGATCAATCCAGAGGAGAATCGGGACAATGTGCAGTGGGCACTTTCGCATTTACCGTTGGAGAAAGAACCAATCGAGGAATTAGTACCAGAGAATCTGCGGTCTTTTGTAGATGAGGAAATGCTGCAATTATTACCAGGTGTATGTAAATGCGATGGATTTTTTATTGCGAAGTTTAGAAAGAAAGTTGAGTAGAGATGGATATCAAATCAATGACCTTATCGGAGTTGACCGATACTATAATACAAAAGGGATATCCAAAGTTCCGGGCGAAACAGATCTATGACTGGATGCATGTGAAATTGGTCCGGGATGTGGAAGAGATGAAAAATGTTCCCAAAGAGATGAAACAATGGATCGCACAGGACTTTGTTTCGTTAGAAGTGGTGGAACGTTATGAGTCTAAGATAGACGGTACGAATAAGTTTGTATTCCGTTTGCAGGACGGTAATGTAATAGAGAGTGTATTTATGCCATATTCTTATGGCAATTCCGTATGCATTTCATCACAGGCAGGCTGCCGGATGGGATGCCGTTTTTGTGCGTCAACATTAATGGGATTAGCAAGAAACCTGACTGCATCAGAGATGTTAGACCAGATCTATGCGATTACGAGAGTAACGGGGCAAAGAATATCAAACGTTGTTGTGATGGGAACAGGGGAACCATTAGATAATTACGATAATCTGTGTCGTTTTATCCGGTTATTGACGAATGAGGATGGCTTACATATCAGTCAGAGAAATATTACGGTATCTAGTTGTGGATTAGTGCCGGAGATCTACCGGTTAGCGGATGAGGGATTTGCCATTACATTTGCGTTATCCTTGCATGCGGCAACTGATGAAAAAAGACGGGAGTTAATGCCGATCGCGAATAAGTATACGATTGCGGAAGTGTTAGATGCGTGCAGGTATTATTTTGATAAGACTGGTCGAAGAGTGACCTTTGAATATTCTTTGGTTGCAGGGGAAAATGATACAAAGGAAGATGCACAGAAGTTAGGCGAATTGTTAAAAGGAATGGCTTGTCACGTGAATTTAATTCCGGTAAATCCGATCAAGGAACGGAATTTCAAGCGGGCAGATGAAAAATCTATTCAAAAATTCAAAGTTAGACTTGAAAAGAATGTGACACATGTTACAATAAGAAAAGGTATGGGCAAAGATATTGATGCTGCCTGTGGACAGCTTCGGAAAGCCTATATGGAATCAGAATAGGATAGGAGGGTTTTGATGATATCCTACGGACAAACAGATATTGGAATGGTTAGAAGCATCAATCAGGATAGCATCTTCTTTTCGGACAAGAGTGTCGGAAACCTTCCAAATCTATATATTGTTGCGGATGGTATGGGCGGTCATAAGGCCGGTGATTATGCGTCTGCACATGCAGTTTCATGGTTTGTGGATTATGCGAAAGAGTGTAAGTATGCGAATCCAATCACAATTATGAAAACAGGAATTGCAAAAGTGAATGATATGCTTCTTGAGATGTCGGCCACACACAGTGAATTAAGCGGTATGGGAACCACATTTGTGGCGGCAGTGATTGTAGAGAATAAGATGTATGTTGCCAATATTGGAGACAGCAGATTGTATGTCATACATCAAGGAGAGACAAAACAGATTACATTAGATCATTCATTAGTGGAAGAATTGATCCGGACGGGTCAGTTAGATCGAAGAAGAGTACGCTTTCATCCCGAAAAGAACATTATTACCAGAGCACTTGGAACTGGGAAAGAGGCAGTACCGGATTTCTTTGAGATTGCATTACAGAATGGCGAGAAAGTTTTACTTTGTTCTGATGGCTTGACAAACATGGTGGAAGATGATGAGATCGGGACAATTGTAATGGGACAGAGATTTGTAGATAAGATTTGTGAACAGTTAATTGAACGAGCCAATTATTATGGTGGCAAGGATAACATTGGTGTAGTAGTTGTTGAGCAAGCATTGAATGAGGTGTAAAGTATGTTTGAACCAGGAATGATAATTCAGAATAGATATGAGATTATAGAGGAAGTTGGCTCAGGCGGTATGTCTGTGGTGTACAAAGCCAAATGTCATGTATTGAACCGATATGTTGCAATTAAAGTGTTAAAACCGGAATTTGCAGATGACAAAAGCTTTGTTAGTAAGTTTCGGATTGAAGCACAGTCGGCAGCAGGGCTATCCCATCCTAACATTGTGAATGTATATGATGTTGGAGAAGAGAATGGTTTCCACTATATTGTCATGGAATTGGTAGAAGGAATTACCTTGAAGGAATATATCCAACAGAATGGAAGATTGCCGTATACAACGGCACTCAATTTCATTACCCAGATCTGTTCTGGTATTGAAGCGGCACATGAGCACCATACAATTCACAGAGATATCAAACCACAGAATATCATTGTATCGAAGAATGGTACATTGAAGGTTACAGACTTTGGAATTGCCAAAGCTGCGACCTCGAATACGATTGCATCCAGTGCAATGGGAAGTGTACATTATATTTCCCCAGAACAGGCAAGAGGTGGATATTCCGATGAACGTTCGGATATCTATTCTTTGGGAATCACATTATATGAGATGTTGACGGGCAGAGTTCCATTTGAGGGTGAGAATAATGTTACAGTTGCATTAATGCATATCCAGAGCGAGATTATTCCACCGAGGGAATATTATCCAGATATTCCGGTTGGAATTGAACGGATTGTGCTGAAAGCAACACAGAAGAAACCAGAACGTCGATATCTGACGACAAGTGCAATGTTAGCAGATCTCAAGAAGATTGCGCTTGATCCGAATGCCAATGTGGGGATTACGAATGCAATGGTGTCAGATAGTGCACCAACTATCCAGATCTCAGAGGATGAATTGGCAGCAATTAATAATGCGGCAGGTTCACAGAGTGGTATTTCTGTATTTCCGGTGCAGCCTCAGAAGAGAAATAGTGAATTAGAAGAAGCAAACCAGGCATTGGAAAGTCTATATCAGGATGAAGATGCTGACTACGAAGATGACGAAGAATCGGATGAAGATGACGAGGAATTGTTTGATGATAAGGATGACAAGGATGCGTTAGATCCTAAGATGGAGAAGTTGATCACGGTTGGTGCAATTGCGGCGACGGTATTGATTGCTATTATTATCATTGTTGCAATCGTCTCTATTAGTGGTATTGGTAAGAAAAAGCCTAATACAACAGAGACCGCTACAACGACAGAGGCGGTGGCAGATACAATGATATCGGTTGTCAACATGGATGAAGCGGCGGCAATCGATGCGTTAGATAAGGCAGGAATTGCATATGAATTAGAGAGAGAATATAGTGATACCTTTGAAGAAGGTAAAGTTATCAGTCAGAGTATTGAAGAGGGAACAAAGTTTAATGACGGAGACCGTGTGAAACTGATCATCAGCAAAGGGCAGGAGATGACAGATGTACCAGATGTAACCGGAAAGACTTCAGAAGAAGCACAGACAATCCTGAAAGCAGCTGGATTTGAAGTTGAGATTGATGAAGAGTATGACGAAGAGACCGAAGAGGGCAAAGTCATCAGTCAGTCACCTGCTGGAGATGGTCAGGCAGCCAAGAAGTCTACTGTTACGATCGTAGTGAGCAAGGGTGAAGAAGTGAAGGTTGTCGAAGTCCCTGATCTTAAGAAGATGACGATTAAAGAAGCTGAAAAAGCATTAACTGATGTGAACTTAAAACTTGGCACAGTCAATCAGGAATATAGTGATACGGTGAAAGAAGGAAAAGTAATCTCTCAGAGTATTAAAGCCGGAGTAGAGATCAAAGAGGGTGAAGAGGTCTCGATCACGATCAGCAAAGGAAAGCAGCAGGCAACGACACAGCAGAGTGCAGGTACTTATACAGCAACATTTTCGGGTACAATTGATAATAGCAGTTATTCATTCCCGGAAGGTGGTCTGGTTAAAGTAATTGTTAAACTACAGGCGGATGGAGTTACCCATACTTTGATTGATAATATGTATGATGAAGCAGCATTGCCTCTTGATGGATCTTCATTTGGCAGTGTAAGTGGAATTACGGATAAATCGAGTGTATCTTTGGTGTATAGTGTACAGGATGCGAATGGTAATGATATTACTTCAAGCTTCTCATCTAGCTTGCAGGCAAGTTTGAAAGCGGAGTAATCCATGAAGGGTAAGATTATTAAAGGAATTGCCGGGTTCTATTATGTATATGCGAAAGGAAATACATATGAATGTAAGGCAAAGGGCAAATTCCGTAATCAGAAAGTGAAACCATTGGTAGGAGATGACGTGGAGATCACGATATTAGACGAGCAGCAAATGCTTGGCAATATTGAATGTATCCTGCCAAGACATTCCGAATTGATCCGTCCGGCGGTAGCGAATGTAGATCAGACATTGGTTGTATTTGCAGCGGCAATGCCGGAGCCTAACTGGAATCTGTTAGACCGTTTTCTGATCATGATGGAACGGCAACAGGTACCGACGATTATCTGTTTTAATAAGATGGATCTGGTGACAGAGGAAACAATTGCAACGTATCGGAAGATATATGCCAATAGTGGCTGTCAGGTGTTAGAGGCAAGTACCTATGAAGAACATGGCATGGATGAATTACAACGGGTATTAGAGGGGAAGACAACGGCACTTGCCGGACCATCCGGTGTAGGAAAGTCCTCTATTATGAATATGTTGAATCCGAGTGCCAATATGGATACTGGAGATATCAGTAGAAAGATTCAAAGAGGAAAACATACAACCAGACATTCTGAAATTCTTCCGATTGGTACAGATACGTATCTGATGGATACACCGGGATTCAGTTCTATCTATTTCTATGATTTAGAACCAGAGGAACTGAAACAGTATTACAGAGAGTTTGAGGCTTATGAGCCATATTGCAGATTTGGCGGATGTAATCATGTAGGAGAACGGGAATGTGGTGTGAAGCAGGCCGTTGCAGACGGAGAGATTGCAAAATCGCGATATGAGAATTATTGTCTGTTTTTTGAAGAATTAAAGGATAAACGAAAATATTGAGAATTCTATTGACGTATGAATGCATCATTATGTAATGATGGAATAAAGGAGTGTACAGTATGAATTATTTAGCACCATCCGTATTATCAGCGGATTTTTCAACTTTGGGTAAAGATATTGCAGTAGTTGCAGCAGCGGGCGCAGAAGTGATTCATCTAGATGTAATGGATGGAAGTTTTGTGCCGAATATATCTTTTGGAGCACCAATTATATCTTCGGTTCGCAAGATAACCAATGCAATCTTTGATGTGCATTTAATGATTGATGAGCCAGTCCGGTATTTGGATGATTTTGTAAAAGCAGGTGCAGATATCATTACGGTGCATTATGAGGCATGTAAGGATCTTGGCAAGACGCTTGATAAGATCAAGGAAGCAGGGGTTAAGGTGGGACTTGCAATCAGTCCGGATACGCCGGTTAATGTGTTGGCTCCTTATGTGAATATGGTGGATATGATCTTGATCATGAGTGTTCATCCTGGATTTGGAGGACAGAGTTTTATCGAGAGCAGCTTAGACAAGATTACATCAACGAGACAGTTGTTACAGGATAGCGGTCGTGAATCTGTATGGATTGAGGTAGATGGTGGAATTGGTGCATCTAATATTGCAAAAGTAAGAGATGCAGGCGCAAATGTATTTGTAGCTGGTTCGGCAGTCTTTAAAGGTGATATGGCAGCAAATACAAAGCAGTTATTAGGGATTGTGAATGCATAATAGAATATCTGTTAGAAAATGGAGAGATTGATCATGAAACATATAGTGATTGTAACAGGTGGATATATGAACACTGCATTTGGAACAGAATATATGAAGAGCCTATCCTATGATAGGCTCTTTGCTGTTGATAAAGGCTTAGAGTATGTGATGGCATTGGGACTTGTTCCGGATTATGTCATTGGCGATTTTGATACGGTGGATGCTAATGTATTGCGAACCTTTGAAACAGGAGAGGGAAAGGGAAAAGTAGAACGGCATCCGGCAAGGAAAGATGAGACAGATACTGAATTGGCAATCTGGCAGGCAATGGAGGAAGGTGCGGAATGCATTACATTACTTGGTGCAACCGGAAGCCGTCTGGATCATGTATTTGCCAATGTGGGGTTGCTTTGCCAGACGATTGAACGTGGAATAGACATGCAGATTGTTGATGAGACAAACAGGATTCGAATATTAGATGGCAAGTATCATCCAACCACTGAGATTGCAAAGAAACAACAACTGGGAACATATATTTCTTTAATTCCACTGACTGATCGCGTCGAGGGAGTGACGTTAAAAGGCGTTGCGTATCCGGTACAGGATTTCACTATCGTGCGTGGAAGTAGCAGGACAGTCAGCAATGAGATTACATCTGAGAAGATGCAGATGACTATAAAAAAAGGCCAGGTGCTTCTCATAGAGAGTAGAGACACCTGGCGATAGGTTTGCTTTTATTTCTTATGCTTCTCTGATAATTTCTTAGGACGGTTCTTTCCGTCTTTCTTGGAAGGCTCATTTTTAGGGGCCTTCTTTTTATTATCTGTTTTATTTGTTTTCGGTGCGGATTTTTTCTCGGCTTTGTCGGTGTCTGTTTTAGAGGTTTCAACAGTTGTATCTGTTAATGCAGGTTCCTCAAGCACCGGAGCAATATATTGTGATTCATAGTAGTGATATAATGCTTTGTATTCTTCACTGAAACTGTCGTTGGCATGACCGTGCATTTCATCAAAGTTACGGTCGTTACCGACACGCTTTACAATATGAAGAGAAATGTTCGCACAGTGAGAGGAAATACGTTCAAAACTGGTTACCAGATCAACTAATGCAATTCCACCTTCAATACCGCAATCCCCGGATTGTAATCGTTCTACATGGTGGGCTTTGATAACTTCTTTTAATTTGTCAATAATCTCGGCTAATGGCTCAATACGGATCGCAGCAGCAGCGTTATCGTGTTTGAATGCCTCAAAAGTAGTCTTCATCGTATTATCGACTGCCTGTATGATCATTTCTACTTCCTGATGCCCGGCAGGAGAAAAGTGGATATCCTGCGCGTTCTTATCTTGTGCCACATAGAAAATATTGATACAGTGATCGCCCATTCGCTCAAAGTCACTGACGGAGTTCAGAATCTCAGATACCACTAAGCGGTCATCCTTGGAAAGACGCTTGGAATTGATCTTCACAATATAGGAAGAAAGAGCGCTTTCGCATTTGTCGATGAAGGATTCATTTTCATCTAATATCTTCTGCTTGGATGGATCATAGTTATAGATCAGATCGGTAGCAATCTGATAGTTTTCATAAATGGCATCTGCCATGGAACAAATAACATGCTTACATTGTTCCAATGCAATCGTTGGCGTGTTCAACAACATTTCATCCAAGGTAGCAAGCTCTTTGTCTGTTTTCGACACTTCATCATCACCAAGTAATTTACCAGTGAAATCACCAACCTTCTGACTGAATGGCAACAGAATTATACTTGTTAAAAAGTTAAAGAGAAAATGCACATTGGCAATGTCACCACGGTTAACGGTATTATTCCAGAAAGAGATTCCGACCGTATAATAAATTGCATATATTACAACAGTAAATAGTACAGCACCGAATATGTTGAACAGTAAGTAACTTAGAGATACCCGTTTTGCTTTCTTGTTAGCTCCAATACCACCTAAGATAATAGTCATACATTTACCAAGGTTCTGACCGATGATGATCGGAACAGCAGTTGCATAGCTGACACTTCCGGTAGCGGATAATGCCTGTAAAATACCGACTGATGCAGAAGAACTCTGAATGATGGCCGTGATGACTAATCCGATCAGAATACCAAGTACCGGATTCTCAAAGGAGGTAAATGCCTGTTGGAAAGTAGGAGAATCCTTGAGGGGAGCAAACACGCTCTCCATGGTCGTCATACCATAGAATAAGACACCAAGACCAACCATAATTCCGGCAATATCTTTTGCTTTCTTTTTCTTTGTAAAGAGAAGGATAAAGGCACCGATTCCTACGAGCATTGGTGCAAAAGAAGATGGCTTTAATAACTTAAGAATCAGATTATCGGAGCCAAGATCTCCTAAACGTAGAATCTGTGCAGTAACGGTACTACCAACATTCGCACCCATAACAACAGGAATGGCCTGTCCTAATTTCATAATACCTGCATTTACAAAACCGATCAACATGATTGTGGTTGCAGCTGAACTCTGGATGATAGCGGTTACACCTGCACCAAGCCCCCAGCCTTTGATGTAGCCAACGCCTTTGCGTTTGCTGGTGGTTAGTTTCTCTAAGATGCGTTCAAGTCCGGAACCAGCTAATTTTTCTAAGGATGATCCCATCAGACTCATACCATAAAGAAACAGACCAACTCCTCCTAATAGCTGCAATACTGATAATATGTCCATTTTTCTCCTCCTGTGTTTACATAGATTTAACAAAAGCAATAAATAACATATATTATATGAAAAAATGTTAATTCTATGTTACGTTTTTATAAAATCGCATACCACTTCATTATAAGTATTTTTTATTTGTTTGTCACTACGTAATTTATATAAGTTGAAAAAAATTGAAATAATTCTTGTTTTGTGTTAGAATAAGGCATATTTTGTGTTAAGGAGAAAACGAGTATGACAACAAATTCATTTGTATGGGTGTTACTTGCATTTGCTGCTTATATGTGTGTTATGATCATTATTGGTGCCAAGTATGCAGGTAAGACTAAAAATTCGGAAGATTATTTTTTAGGAGGAAGAAACTTAAATGGATGGGTAGCTGCCCTTTCCGCACAGGCATCGGATATGAGTGGATGGCTGTTAATGGGACTTCCGGGAAGTGTGTATGCGTTCGGTACCGGACAGGCATGGATTGCTGTCGGATTATTTATCGGAACGGTTTGTAACTGGTTATTTATATCATCCAGACTGAGAAGATATACGATCTGTGCAGGAAATGCATTAACATTTCCAGAGTATTTGGAGAATCGTTTCCATGACCGGAAGCAGATCTTATTGATTGCGTCTTCTATTGTAATTGTAATCTTCTTTTTGGTATATACAGCATCAGCTCTGACCGCAGGTGGTAAGTTGTTTTCATCTGTATTTGGAATTGATTATAAGTTAGCATTGACAATCGGTGCAGCTGTTATTCTGATCTATACATTCTTAGGTGGATTTATGGCAGTTTGTGTAACAGATTTTATTCAGGGAACCTTGATGTTAATAGGAATCTTGTGTGTGCCGATTATTGCGTATATCCTTGTTGGCCCGGACAATGTGATTCCTTTGTTGAACGAGAGTGGGGTTGCAGGTGGTGCAAGCTCTTTCCTTAATATTATGAATGATTCCGGTTCGCAGGTATCAGCAGTCTATGTAATTTCCCAGCTGGCATGGGGACTTGGATATTTTGGTATGCCTCATATTCTGGTTCGTTTTATGGCGGTATCGAGTGAGAAAGAGTTGAAGAAGTCCAAGGTGATTGCAATTATATGGGTTGCTATTTCATTAGGTTTTGCGATTGTTATAGGTATTTTGGGACGTGCATATCTGTATCCAACTGTTTTGGGAGAGACAACCTCTGTATCCGCAGAGAATGTATTTATTGAGATGATCAAGCAGGTATTTATGAATGATCTGCATCTTGCGTTTATCGGTGGATTATTCCTTTGTGGTATCCTGGCAGCTATCATGTCTACAGCAGATTCCCAGTTGTTAGTAACAGCGTCTTCTGTAGCAGAGGATCTGTTTAAGGGTGTGTTCCGTAAGGATGCATCTGATAAGACGGTTCTTCGCGTAAGCCGGGCAACTGTTGTGATTGTTGCGGTAATTGCTTATATTATTGCATTGAATCCGAATAGCTCTGTTATGGGTCTGGTATCAAATGCATGGGCAGGATTTGGTGCAGCATTTGGACCGATCGTATTGTTATCTTTATATTGGAAGAGAGTGAATCTTCCGGGAGCAATTGCAGGTATTGTATCCGGTGCAGCAACCGTATTGGTATGGGATTATATTCCAATGTTTGCAACTGGCACAGTAGATGAGAATGGAAAGGCGATTGTGAATACACTGGCAACGCAGACGGGATTATATTCGTTGGTCGCAGGGTTTGCAATCGGTATGATTCTGATTGTGGTTGTATCGTTAGCGACGAAAAAACCATCCGATGAGATTCTTGCAGAGTTTGATAAGATGAAGACGATGGATGCATAATGAATGATAAAAAAAGAGCTTGCCCAATTGGCAAGCTCTTTTATAGTATAAGGGAGAATTAATGAAAAAATTATGAAAAAGTTACTATGCTTATAATATAAATTATAAATATGAACAAATTATGACATTGATAAAAACAAATTGAAAACATTTTGTTTGCAAAATATGTGCAGATAAAAAAGTAGGACAGGAATTGAAGTAATATGATATACAGAATTGTATGTGTTGGTAAAGTGAAAGACGCTTTTTATCGGAATGAAATTGCTGCACTGCAGGATACGATCCGTAAGATGGGGCAACGGTTGGAGATTATAGAATTACCGGATCAGAGAATACCAGATAATCTGAAAGAAGAGAATAAAGAAACATTTATTGAGAAAGAATGCAGTAAGATGAAGGAGAAGATTACGAATCGGGATTATGTGATCGCATTATGTATTGAGGGAAAAGAAATGACAACAAAAAAACATGCACAACATATCGGGAAAGCAAAGGAATGGGAATGCGATAGTGTAACCTATGTCATTGGTGGCTCACTTGGACTACCGGTCTGGGTAAAGCAAAGAGCAAATCTATGCATGAGTTTTTCAAAGATGACATTTCCGCATCAGATGATGCGCATGGTGTTATGTGAAGAGATTGCAAATGCAATAAAAGAAGAGAAAAAATAGCAGGATAAGACTATTTGTGGTAAGTCTTGCCCTGCAAAATAGTATATGCACGATATAGTTGTTCATAACACATCAGTCCAATTGTTTCTGTGGATAATTGAAAGCTGGTCAGGGACAAGAAGGTAACAGATGTATCATAACCCAGCTGTTCGTATAGTGCATTCAATTCATCTGTAGAATATCCAATCAGAATATGAACGGTAGACGATCCTTGCTGTTGTAACGCATTGATAAAAGAAGCAAATTCTTCTGAGGTGTAACTTGACGGTCCGGACTGAATCCAGAGAAGTGCATGATTTGCCTTATATTCCAAATAGAATTCAGACAAGTTATCTGCACAGTGAAGCTGGGTGCTGCAATAGGCAGATAACCGTTTGGTGAATTCTGCAATTGCTTCTGCATAATGTGTGCGTATGGACTTCTGGTTGCAGTATATATGATATGTCATAATGTATTCTCCTGAATTCGGGCATGAAAAATGCACCAGAGAGGAATCGAACCTCCGCACATGGCTCCGGAGGCCATTGCTCTATCCACTGAGCTACTGGTGCAATCACAAATAGTATAATACTACATTTCTTTCAAAATAGCAAACGAAACTTGCATTTTAATATTCATTTTGTTAGAATGATGCTGTATGATGTGTAAATTTATAATAAATTTTGTCGATTTACATGAGATGGAATGAGGAGATAATCATGAAGAAGAATATATTTGATAAGATGTCAGACTCCTATGAGCAGTTTCATTTAAAAGAGTCACAGATCCATATGGGAAATGATATGATATCAGTCAGTCCCAAATTAAAATTAGCCCTTGGCTGGAGCATTTTTATATTATGTTGTGTGTTAGCGTATATTTTTGTTGGATTTCCATTTGTGAATGCAGGGAAGACGAAGAAGGTTGACAAGCAGGATGTTATGGAACAGGATGTTGATGTGAATGAAGAACATGAGACGATGGTTCCATATGAGAAAGATGCGGATAAGGATCTGAATGATTTTGTGGAACAGTATTTCAAGGCAATTACAGATTGTGACAATGAGAAGTTGCAGGATATGGTGACGGACGCTTCGGAATATGCAGACAATGAGAATTTGAAGCGAAAAGCCGAATTTATCACAGGATATGATAACATTACGGTGTATACCAAAGAAGGATTAGAAGAAGGAAGTTATGTTACCTTTGTAGTATCCAATCTGACGATTGCAGGAGTGAATTCTTCTCCGTATGATATCAGTACGTTGTATATCGTAACAGGTTCACAGGGATTCCGAATCCAGAACGGAACTTTGCCGGATAGTATTACAGAATATATTGAGAAAGTAAAAGGCGACAAAGATATTCAGAAGATCTATAAGTCGGTTGAGAAGAAGAATGAAGAGTTGAAAGAAAAGGATGCTTCTTTACAAGATTTCTATGATATTATTAGTAGAAGAAATGTGGAGACGCAGTCAGCTGCAGATCAGACATCAGAGGATGCAAGTGCAGATACACAGGTCAGTGAGACAGAAGCAACGGAAACCGAGGCTCCGGTTACTGAGGCACCAGCAACGGAGGCTCCGGCAACAGAAGCACCAGTGACAGAAGCACCTGTAACAGAAGCGGCACAATAAAGAAAAGCTATATTACTTAAGTGACGGGGAATCGTTACGAAGTAATATAGCTTTATTTGTTATGATGCGTATGCGTTATGCATTCTCGTCTTTTTCCAGGTCTTCTGGAGCACCGGTTGCATATACGTCGATACCTCTAGGCTTTACTGGCGTAGAGAATACGATCTGCGTTTCTGTCTTGCCATATTTCTGAAGCTGACCGATGAAAGAGTCTAATTCCATTGTACTTGGAAACGCAACCTTGATCAGCATAGAGTAGGCACCTGTGACACAGTTGCACTCTAATACATTTGGACACGATTCTATATATGGGTAAAATATAGGTTTTTGTTTCGGGTCTAATGACATATTAATAAATGCTGTGACATGGTAATCTAGCATGACGGGGTCAACAGTGGCATGATATCCTGTAATGATCTCTGCTTTTTCCAGACGATCAATTCTGGCAGAGACAGCAGGAGAGGATAAAAAGACTTTGCTTGCCAGATATTTTAATGGATAACGGGCATTTTCCTGCAATAAATGTAGTATTTTCTTATCAATACTATCCATGAGATCACTTCCTTTTCTTTTATATGAGAAGTTACGCTATCGTAGACGGTGTTTCTTGCATACGATTGCATAAAAAAGCGAGATGTTCTTAATAATGTAAGAACACCTCGTTGTATTCAATTGGTATTATAGCGTTTTTTCTTAATTTTTTCAAGTGCTATTTCAAAAAAATGTTAATTTTCTATATTTAGATGCTTTTTCAGAGAAAAATTTGAAAAAGAGAATTGACCGTGTTATGATAAGAAAGATATTTTGAGAACGTAAAGAAGGTGGCTGCAATGCGTGAAGAGATTCGATTGAATAAATATTTAAGTGAAGCAGGCGTGTGTTCCAGACGGAAAGCGGATGAGTGGATTGCTGCAGGCAGGGTTTTAGTGAATGGAGAACTGGCGCAGATGGGAATGCATGTTACCGATGCGGATGCAGTCGTAGTAGCTGGGCAGGTTGTAAAGCGACAGCAGACATTTAAGATGGTTGCTTTTTATAAACCGAAAGGATATGCGTGTACCGCATACCGTGGGGATGAATCGGGAATTTTTCAGAACTTTGATCTGGAAGAAGGACTTAAGTATGTGGGACGATTAGATAAAGATTCAGAAGGATTGCTGTTGCTCACCAATGATGGAGATCTCTGTAATGCAATTGCCAAAGCACGCAATATGCATGAGAAAGAATATATTGTAACGGTGAATCGTTCGGTTACGGATGAATTCCTAAAGGGAATGGCAAGTGGAGTACGAATTCATGATGCGAATAAGGATGAATGGGTGGTTACGAGACCGTGTAAGATACATAAACGAAATGATAAGACATTTTCGATTGTATTAACCCAAGGGTTCAATCGACAGATTCGGCGAATGTGTGAGCAGTTTGGATATAAAGTAACCAAACTGCGCAGAATCAGAGTAATGAATATTATGTTAGGTGATATGAAACCGGGTGAGATCCGTGAGGTAACCGAGGAAGAAATCAAGGAACTTCGTAGACGGATTCATGAGAGATAGAGATTGAGGGAATGATATGGACAAACCAAACAGAATGAAAGAGTTAGTGTCGATTCTGAATGAAGCGTCGAAAGCGTACTATCAGAAGGACACAGAGATTATGTCGAACTTAGAATATGATAAGTTATATGATGAATTGGTGGCGTTAGAGCAGGAGACAGGAATTGTGCTTGCAAACAGCCCGACGGTACATGTAGGATATGAAGTATTAAGCGAATTAGAGAAACAGGAACATCCGTCTCCGATGCTTTCTTTGGATAAGACAAAGGAAGTTGGAGCATTGGTGACATGGTTAGGCAATCATGAAGGTGTTCTTTCCTGGAAGTTGGACGGTCTTACTGTGGTGCTTACTTATGAGAATGGGGAGCTTAAGAATGCGGTAACACGAGGTAACGGAGAGATTGGTGAGGTGATCACGAATAACGCAAAGACCTTTGTGAATGTACCGAAGAAGATCCCGTATGAAGGAAATCTGGTGTTACGCGGTGAGGCGGTTATTAAATATTCAGATTTTAACCGGATGAATGCGGAGATTGCAGAGGCGGAAGAGAAATATAAGAATCCGCGCAATCTGTGTTCCGGTTCAGTCAGACAGTTAAATAATGAGATTACTGCTAAGAGGCATGTGCATTTCTATGCGTTTGCATTAGTGGCAGATGTGCTGTCCGAGGAGCAGATGCAGGAAGCAGGGTACGACAATACGATGACAGGACGTTTTGCGTGGTTGAGAAAACAGGGTTTTGATGTTGTCGAGCATTTTGTGGTAACAAAGGATACATTAGAAGATCAGGTGATGGACTTTGCGGCAAGAATACCGGATAATGACATTCCATCAGATGGACTGGTACTTTCCTATAATGATATTGCATATGGAAAGAGTCTTGGCAGAACAGCGAAGTTTCCGAGAGATTCCATTGCGTTCAAATGGGCAGATGAGCAGGCAGAGACAACGCTTACGGAAGTGGAGTGGTCACCATCTAGAACAGGTCTTATTAATCCGGTTGCGGTATTTGAGCCGGTTGAGCTAGAAGGTACGACAGTGACAAGAGCAAGTCTGCATAATGTCAGCATATTGCGGGCATTAGGATTAGGGCTTGGTGATAAGATTACGGTATATAAGGCAAATATGATCATTCCACAGGTGGCAGAGAATCTGACCAGGAGTAATGATCTTGAGATTCCGGCAACATGTCCGGCTTGTGGACAGCCGACAACATTACAGAATGTGAATGGAGTACAGTCGTTATATTGTATGAATCCGTTATGTAGTGCGAAACAGATCAAGGGATTCTCACATTTTGTATCCAGAAATGCCATGAATATAGATGGATTATCTGATGCGACATTGGAGAAATTCATTGCAATGGGATTTCTGAAAGACTTATCGGACATTTTTCATCTGGCGAAGCACAAAGATGCAATTGTGGAGATGGAAGGTTTTGGACAGAAGTCGTATGATAATCTTATGCAGTCTATTGAGAATGCCAGAACTGTTGCGATGGCGAAGTTTATTTATAGCTTAGGAATCAGCGGGATTGGACTTGCAAATGCAAAGGTGATCGTTTCTTATTTTGGTCAGGATTTTGACCGTATCATTCACGCGACCGAAGACGAGCTGGTTGCGATTGATGGTATTGGTGATGTGCTTGCAAAGGCATTCTGTGATTTCTTTGCCAATCCACAACGTATGCAGATTGTGAATGAATTACTTGCGGAGATTACTTTTGAACAGGAAGAAAATGATTCTGAGCAGACATTAGAAGGCAGGACATTTGTCATCACAGGAAGTGTGGAACAATTTGCCAACCGGAATGAACTGAAGGAATATATTGAGAAATTAGGCGGAAAGGTGACAGGATCCGTATCGAAGAATACGGATTATCTGATCAATAATGATGTGACGTCTAATTCGTCTAAGAATAAAAAGGCGAGAGAGCTTTCGATTCCGATTCTTTCAGAGGATGATTTTGTAAAGCTTGCAAATGGGGAAGTTGTGAGTGAATTGAGATAAGAGGGGAAACGTGTGCTTGTTTGCAGACTTGAAGTTTTCCGTTAAGATGTGAATTATACGAATGATACAGCAATATGATAGATAGAAAAGAGGAACTACTATGCCAATCAGAATTGATAATGATTTACCAGTGAAGAAGATATTAGAGGAAGAGAATATATTTGTAATGGATGCAGACCGGGCGATGAGCCAGGATATCCGTCCACTTGAGGTGGTTATTCTGAATCTTATGCCACTCAAAGAGGATACAGAGTTACAGTTATTGCGTAGCCTTGCTAATACACCATTACAGGTGAATATCTCATTTATTCGTACAGGTACTTATGAGCCGAAGAATGTTGCAAGAAAACATTTGGAACGTTTCTATACAACATTTGAGGAGATTAAGAACCGCCGTTTTGATGGAATGATCATTACAGGCGCACCGGTGGAGAAGATGGATTTTGAGGAAGTAGAGTATTGGGATGAACTGACCAAGATTATGGACTGGTCAGAAAAGAATGTGACATCTACACTTCATATCTGCTGGGGTGCACAGGCTGGATTATATTATCGTTATGGTGTTAGAAAGTATCTGCTTCCAGAGAAATTCTCTGGTATATATAAGCATTATACATTCCATAAGCGTACGCCGTTAGTTCGCGGTTTTGATGATTCATTCCTTGTGCCACAATCCCGTTACACCGGAGTGAGCAAGGAAGATATCGTAGCAAATGATAAATTGGAGATTGTATCGGAAAGTGATATTACCGGACCATATCTGATCATTGCGGAGGGTGGGAAGAATATCTTTGTAACCGGACATCCAGAGTATGATACGATGACTCTTGATCAGGAATATAAGAGAGACGTGGAAAAAGGACTGAATCCGAAGGTCCCGTGTAATTATTATCCAGATGATGATCCATCACAGACACCGATCAAGTCATGGAGATGTCATGCCAATACACTTTACTTTAATTGGCTGAATTATTATGTGTACCAGGTAACCCCATACGTACTATAATGATTCTCCCCCTTGCACAGCGTAAGTGAAGACGGACGCACGAAACATTAAGGTTACGAATCATCGGTTGCAGGAATATAACATATCATCGCAGGCACGCTCTCGCTACTCATCACTCGCAGCGGTACTAGGCTCGAAAACACCTCGCCAAGTACCGGCGGTTCTGAAGTACCT
>CACWQE010000032.1 GCA_902762905.1 uncultured Lachnospiraceae bacterium
ATTAGGAACGTTAGCCGAGCAAGGTGCAGACTTTTCGCAAGGCGTTGTATAAACACGAATGGCACATTCTTAGTATCCGCTGCGAGTGATGAGTAGCGAGAGCGTGCCTGCGATGATATGTTATATCCCAACCAACCGATCTCACAGCCTGACCGTTTCGCACGTCCGGCGACTTACGCTGTTGAAGAGGAAAAATCTAACGTACATTTTAGCATAATTTGCGAGAAGAATCCATGCGGACGGTTGCATATTTGGCAAAATGATTTTATAATGGGGAAAATTGTGCGTGTAATAAGCGACAGAAAAGGAAATGGTACAGAAGATGAGATTTGTGATACAACGAGTGACGAGTGCAAAAGTGACGATTGAGGAGCGTGTAGCTGGACAGATTGCGGATGGATTTCTGGTGTTGATCGGCGTGGCAGATTCGGATACAAAGGAGATTGCCGACAAGATGATCCGGAAGATGCTTGGTATGCGCATCTTTGCAGATGAACAGGGGAAGACGAACTTGAGTCTGGCGGATGTGAATGGACAGCTTTTGCTGGTATCGCAGTTTACGTTGTATGCAGATTGTAAGAAGGGTAACCGTCCGTCTTTTATCAAGGCGGGTAAGCCGGATATGGCAAATGCAATGTATGAATATATCATTTCAGAGTGTCGCAAACAGATTCCGGTTGTGGAGACAGGCGAATTTGGAGCGGATATGAAGGTTGAATTATTAAATGATGGACCATTTACCATCTTATTAGATAGTGATGAGATCTGTTAAAGATCAGGCGGATGAGTTGGAAAGGAGAAGCCGTAAGGGTATACGATTATGACAAAAGAACAATTTCAAACATTACTGAAACAGAAGATTATTGTGTTGGATGGAGCGACGGGAACCAATCTGCAAAAGGCGGGAATGCCAACGGGTGTGTGTCCGGAACAGTGGATCTTGGAACATCCGCAGGTGCTTGTTGATCTGCAGGCGGATTATATTAATGCGGGAACGAATATTGTATATGCACCGACATTTTCCGGCAACCGGATCAAGTTAGAAGAGTATGGACTGCAGGATCAGCTGGAATATATCAATACCCGTTTGGTAGAACTTTCCAAAGAAGCGGTAGCTAAGACTGGATATCGCGCATATATTGCGGGTAATCTTACGATGACAGGAAGACAGCTGTATCCGATCGGTAATTTACGGCTAGAGGAATTGATCGATGTCTATAAAGAGCAGATTCGGTGTCTGGTGAAAGCGGGCGTGGATCTGTTGGTAGTAGAGACTATGATGAGTTTAGCGGAGGCGAGGGCTGCATTGATTGCAGCAAAGGAGACTTGTGATCTGCCGGTGATCATCAGTATGACATATAATGAAGATGGCAGAACGCTTTACGGAACGGATCCTAAGACTGCGGTCATCGTACTGCAAAGTCTTGGTGCAGATGCGATTGGTATCAATTGTTCCACCGGACCGAAGGAAATGATCTGCCTTGTGGAGCAGATGAAAGAATATGCGAATGTTCCGATTCTTGCTAAACCAAATGCAGGTATGCCGGAATTGATAGACGGAGAGACAGTCTATGCCATGACACCGGAAGAATTTGCCGGATATGGAAGACAATTAGTGGAAGCGGGAGCCGGAATTATCGGTGGCTGCTGTGGTACAACCAAGGAACACATTACAGCGTTAGCACAGACGGTTCGCCTGATGGATGTACCGGAAGTTTCAACGAAGAAAAGGCGGGTTCTGGCATCCGAACGACAGATGCTTGAGATTGATATTGATGGACCATTTCTTGTTGTTGGCGAACGGATCAATCCGACCGGAAAGAAGAAGTTACAGGAACAGTTACGGCAGGATAATCTGGATCTTGTTGTGCAGATGGCGGAGGAACAGGAAGAAAAGGGAGCCTCTATCTTAGATATCAATGTAGGAATGAATGGAATTGATGAGGATGCTATGATGCAGAAGGTGCTTTATGAGGTAACGAGTACGACGAATCTGCCATTATGCATTGACTCTTCTTATGTAGAAGTGATTGAGCATGCACTTCGTATTTATCCGGGACGTGCACTGATCAACTCGATCTCGTTGGAGTCTGAGAAGTTTGAGAAGCTGATGCCGATAGCGAGAAAATACGGTGCAATGTTCATTTTACTTCCGTTGTCGGATGAGGGTCTGCCAAAGGATATAGAAGAGAAAAAAAAGATCATTCATACGATCTATGACCGTGCGATGGAGCTTGGATTTGCCAAAGAAGATATTGTTGTAGATGGTCTTGTTGCAACGGTTGGTGCGAACCGGAATGCGGCGATTGAGACGATGGAGACGATCACATACTGTAAGAATGAGATGCAGTTGGCTACTATCTGCGGATTGTCTAATATCTCCTTTGGACTTCCGGAGCGCGGATTTGTGAATACGGCATTTTTAACGATGGCGATCGCAAAGGGACTTACAATGGCAATTGCGAATCCGTCACAGGATCTTTTGATGAATGCAGCGTTTGCGTCAGATCTGTTATTGAATAAGGAAGGTTCGGATGTCCGTTATATCGAGAATGTCAAGTCGCTGACAATGGCGGCAGGAGGAAATGCCGACAAATCGGGAACAGCAGCAAAGGCAGAAGAGAACAGTGCAGGAAACAGCAACCATTCCAAGTTATTTGAGAATGTGTTGAAAGGGAATAAGCGTACGATGATTGATGATGTGAAGGAATTTCTGGCACAGGGAAATGAACCACAGTCGATCATTGAGGAACATTTGATCCCGGCGATCAATGAAGTAGGGGTGCTGTTTGATCAGAAGAAATATTTTCTTCCGCAGCTGATCTCTTCGGCAGAGGCAATGGAGACAGCAATCTCTTATGTGGAGCCAATGCTTCCGAGAGCAGAAGGTGGAAGTATGGCTACCATCGTGGTGGCAACGGTAGAGGGCGATATTCATGATATCGGTAAGAATCTGGTCGTGTTAATGCTTAAGAACTATGGCTATAACGTTATTGATTTAGGCAAAGATGTGCCAAAAGAAGAGATTGTGGCAACGGCAATCAAAGAACATGCAGCAATTATTGGATTATCTGCTTTAATGACGACTACTATGATGCGGATGAAAGACGTGGTGGAATATGCAAAAGAGCAGAATTGCACTGCAAAGATCATTATAGGTGGAGCAGTAATCACGCAAAGCTTTGCAGATGAGATTGGGGCAGATGGATATTCAAAGGATGCTGCGGAGGCGTGTCGTGTAGTAGAGCGGCTGCTGACTGAGTAGAAGTTTGGCAGAATTGCATATTATTTTTGCTGTATGAAAATCGTCAGGTGAATGCAGTGCAAGAGTTACATGAAAGAAATTTATGCATGCATAACATACATGAAATTCGGGTGAAAATGTTTGACATGGTATCGAATAGTTGCTACAATACCCTTAGTTGTGTGAAGAGACATTTTATTTGGAATGTGCTCGGGATGGAAAGGTGGAATGAAATTGAAGAAGATGGTATTATCTCTGTTAGTTGACAATACTTCAGGTGTATTGAGTCGTGTATCGGGATTATTCAGTAGAAGAGGATATAATATTGATAGTTTGTCTGTTGGCGTTACAGAGAATCCGAAGTATTCCCGGATGACAGTAGCAGTCAGCGGAGATGATCTGACATTAGATCAGATTGCAAAGCAGCTTAATAAATTAGAGGATGTTGTGAACATCACAGAGCTTAAGGATGGACAGTCTGTATGCAGAGAGCTGGTTTTAGTGAAAGTTAAGACGAACCGGGAAGAAAAGCAGCAGATTATTGCAATTACGGATGTGTTCCGTGCCAAGATTGTAGACGTTTCGATCGAATCGTTGATGATCGAATTGACTGGTAATGCGAATAAGATTGAGGCATTTATCGGATTGTTGGATGGCTTTGACATTGAGTCAATTGTAAGAACCGGATTGACCGGATTAACAAGAGGTAGTGCTGATTTGTAAGAATCAGTGATACATAAATTATTATTTAGGAGGAACTGGAAAATGGCAGAAGCAAGAATATTTTACCAGGAAGATTGTAACTTATCATTATTAGATGGCAAGACTATCGCAGTCATCGGTTATGGTAGCCAGGGTCATGCGCATGCATTGAATGCGAAGGAGTCAGGCTGCAACGTTATTATTGGTTTGTACGAAGGCAGCAAATCATGGGCAAAGGCAGAGGCTCAGGGATTTGAAGTTTATACAACAGCTGAGGCAGCTAAGAAAGCAGATATCATCATGATCTTAATTAATGATGAATTACAGGCTGATATGTACAAGAAGGATATCGAGCCAAACTTAGAGCCAGGCAACATGTTAATGTTCGCTCATGGTTTCAACATTCATTTCGGATGTATCGTACCACCTAAGGATGTTGATGTAACAATGATCGCACCTAAGGCTCCAGGACATACTGTACGTTCTGAGTATCAGGCAGGTAAAGGTACACCATGTTTGATCGCTGTAGAGCAGGATGCAACAGGTCAGGCTCAGGAGATCGCATTGGCATATGCTTTAGCAATTGGTGGAGCAAGAGCTGGTGTATTGGAGACAACATTCCGTACAGAGACAGAGACAGACTTATTCGGTGAGCAGGCGGTACTTTGTGGTGGTGTTTGTGCATTAATGCAGGCTGGTTTCGAGACACTTTGCGAAGCTGGTTATGACCCACGTAATGCATACTTCGAGTGTATTCATGAGATGAAGCTGATCGTAGATTTGATCTACCAGTCAGGTTTCGAAGGAATGAGATATTCTATCTCTAACACAGCAGAGTATGGTGATTACATCACAGGTCCTAAGATCATTACTGAGGATACTAAGAAGGCAATGAAGAAAGTTCTTGCTGATATCCAGGATGGTTCATTTGCAAAAGAGTTCTTATTAGACATGTCACCTGCAGGACGTCAGGTTCACTTCAAGGCTATGAGAAAGCTTGCTGCTGAGCATCCATCAGAGATCGTTGGTAAGGAGATCCGTAAGTTATATAGCTGGAATAATGAATCAGATAAGTTGATCAACAACTAATTTGATTTAAGATAATGCAGATGAGGGTGCGGCTTTGTGGAAGACACGAGGCTGGCACCCTTTTCTTTACAATATGGGCGGTTTTATTAGATATCTTCTCATGAATAATATAAGGGAATTTATGAAGAAGAAACATGAGGAATAGAATAATGATTCGAGAATGGTGGAGTAAGTTTAGAAGAATAGGTGGGATTGTGACAGTGCTGTTTCTAGTTGCGAATATGACAGCATGTGGAAATGGAACAAGATGGATCTTTTCATTGAATGGAGAGAAACTTTATCATACACAAGTGGATGCATTTGGTTTTGTATATGCGATGGATCATAATATTACAAATGATGGACAGATGGAAGAGGTTTATGAGGATGGGGACACGTATGCACAGCATTATAAGAAAGAACTGGAAGATTCCATTCTTTCTAGTGTGCTATTGCAGCAGAAGGCAAATGATGCCGGAATACAATTAAGTAAAGATCAGAAGAAGGAATGTAAGAAGAAAGCGGAAACATTGGTAGATGCTTATGGTAAGGAAAGACTTCAAGATAAGAAAGTAGAGCAGAACGATATTCAGAAGGTATACGAAACGATTCGAATGGGTGAACTCTATGTTGAAAGTGTCACGCAGGATGAAGATACACCAGACGATTCGGCAGAAAAAGATAATCAGTATGTCACGGTGTACGAAGTGTTATTTCCGACTGTGATGTTTGATAAGGATGGAATGGTATTGTCGGATGCCGACGGAAATGCAAAGCAGATGTCTGCGTCGGAAAAGGAAGAACAGTATAACAGGGCACAGGAAATGGTGCAGAAAGTAACAGATGGAGAGGAACCGGATCAAGCGGCGGCGTCTTATGGAGATTCCGTTACTGCTGCGAAGAAACATCTGAAGTACGCAGACCTGAATACGCAATATCAGAAAGCACTAGATGATTTGAATGAGAATGAGGTTAGTAGTGTATTCGAAGGAACATATGGATATTATGTGGTTCAACTGCTTGATAAGGATGCGGTGGAGTATGAAGAACAGGTTACGGGTTATGAGAAGCAGGCAAAGTCGCAGGATGCCCGGAAAGAGATTGTGGATCATTTGTATGATTCTTATGTTGGAACAGATAAGAATTACCGAAATGACAAACGGTGGGAAATGATTGCGATCACGGATTATCTGCAATAAGGAATATGTAGGCCTAAGAAGTATGCCGGAAAGCAATACTTCTTAGGGAGCATTTCCTAATTAGAGATTCTTGGCGATTGGATCATATAGATCTAATACACAGTGCTCATCTGGGGCAAAATGCTCACAATTTAAGCAACTGGTACAATCACAGCTGACGCAGTTAGAAAGCTCACTGGTGGTTGTTTTGCAGTAAGAACTACAGCGTTTGGCAACCGCTTCATATTCTTTCTTTGAACTTCTCATTCTGAAAGCTCCTTTCGATGAAATAATATATATTTGAATTTGTTATCATCCTACAGTACTGAAAATGGCTGTAGAATCATAACATAACTATAGTATGACTTGACAATAGATATTTCATTCAGTAAAATTGAAATTAAATTTTGTTTTAGGAGGATAATTGTTTGGAACCCGACTCGAGTTTACAAATTGTTGCAATTGTTGTTTTAGTTTTATTATCTGCATTTTTTTCATCTGCGGAGACGGCACTCACAACAGTCAATAAGCACAGACTGCGGTCTTTGGCAGAGGATGGGAATCGGAATGCACAGAATGTGCTTAAGCTGATTGAGAATCCTGCCAAGATGTTAAGTGCAATATTGATTGGTAATAATATTGTCAATATTTCCGCATCTGCGCTGGTGACAACCTTTACGACTAATGTATTTGGCAGTAAGTTTGTGGGCGTGTCAACAGGTGTACTGACTTTGGTCATTCTTCTTTTTGGTGAGATTACACCGAAATCTTTAGCAACCCTTTATAATGAGAAGATTGCACTGTTATATATTCATGTGGTAGCGCCATTGGTTACATTGTTGACGCCGGTAATCTGGTTTGTGGATAAGTTAAGTGGTGTGATTTTCTGGGTACTTAGAGTAGATCGTGATGCGGCGAATAACCAGATGACGGAAGGGGAATTACGAACCATTGTAGATGTGAGCGTAGAGGATGGCGTTCTTGAGAAGGAAGAGAAGTCCATGATCAACAATGTGGTGGATTTTGGAGATTCCAAGGCGAAGGATGTTATGGTGCCAAGAGCAGATATGGCATTGGTATCTGTGGATGCAACTTTTGATGAGGTGTTTGAGATCTTTAATGAAGAACATTATTCCAGACTTCCGGTGTACGATGAGAACAAGGATACGGTAATTGGTATTGTGTATCTGAAGGATCTGTTTTTCTTTCAGAATCAGGCAGATAAGAAGAATACTGCATTTTCAATCCGCAATATTATGCGGGAGCCGTTTTTTGTATATGAATATCAGAAGACCTCTTCTATTATGGCAGAGATGCGGAACCGGTTTGTATCATTGGCGATTGTATTAGATGAGTATGCAACGGCGGTCGGACTGATTACAATCGAGGATTTGATTGAAGAGATTGTAGGGGAGATCCGTGATGAGTTTGATATGGATGAACTTAAGATGATCACGAAACTATCAGACAATCATTATGAGATTGATGCAGCAATGAAACTGAGTGATCTAGAGGATAGCATTGGTATAAGTTTAGAGTCGGAAGATTACGATTCTTTAGGAGGGTATGTGATCGAGTTGTTAGATCATTTACCAAATGTAGGAGAGACGGTTAAGAAGGATGGCATTACATTCCAGGTGGTTTCGATGGAGAAGAACCGGATTGACCGGATTGCTGTTACGATAGATCCGGAATTGCAAGGATAATTATAGAATTAAGAATAAAGTGAGGACAAAAACATGATTAGTGCAAATAATGTTACATTAAGATTTGGCAAGAAGGCATTGTTTGAAGATGTGAATATCAAGTTCACAGAGGGTAATTGTTATGGATTGATCGGTGCTAACGGTGCAGGTAAGTCAACCTTTCTGAAAATATTGTCAGGTGAGATTGAGACAACCAAAGGTGATGTAGTGATGAATGCAGGAGAGCGTCTTTCTGTATTGCAACAGGATCACTTCAAGTATAATGATTATACGGTGTTAGATACAGTTATCATGGGTAATAAGCGTCTTTATGAAGTGATGAAAGAGAAGGAAGAGATCTATGCAAAGCCTGATTTTTCAGATGAAGACGGTGCAAAAGTTGCGGATTTAGAAGCAGAATTTGCAGAGATGAATGGATGGGAAGCCGAATCCGATGCTGCTACTTTATTGAATGGTCTTGGTGTTGGGACAGAGTATCACTACAAACAGATGGTAGAATTAGAGGATACTCTTAAGGTTAAGGTGTTGTTGGCGCAGGCGTTGTTTGGTAATCCGGATGTACTGCTTTTGGATGAGCCGACGAACCATTTGGATTTAGATGCGATTGCCTGGTTAGAAGAGTTCCTGATCAATTTTGACAATACAGTTATTGTGGTATCCCATGACCGTTATTTCCTGAACAAAGTCTGCACACATATCGCAGATATTGATTATGGAAAGATCCAGTTGTATGCAGGTAACTATGACTTCTGGTATGAATCAAGTCAGTTGATGATCAAGCAGATGAAGGAGGCCAATAAGAAGAAAGAAGAGAAGATTAAGGAGTTGCAGGAATTTATTCAGCGATTCTCTGCAAATGCATCAAAATCAAAGCAGGCGACTTCTAGAAAGCGTGCTTTGGAAAAGATTGAGTTGGATGAGATGCGTCCATCCAGCAGAAAATACCCATACATTGACTTCCGTCCGAACAGAGAGATTGGCAATGAAGTCTTGACGGTTGAGAACCTGACCAAAACAGTGGATGGTGAGAAGGTATTAGATAATATCTCTTTTACAATAGGTAGAGAGGACAAGGTGGCATTTGTTGGACCGAATACACTGGCAACTACGATGTTATTTAAGATATTAGCGGGTGAGGAAGAACCGGACAGCGGTAACTACAAATGGGGTGTAACGACCTCCCAGGGTTATTTCCCGAAAGATAACACGAAGGAATTTGACAATGATCTTACGATTGTGGACTGGCTTACGCAGTTCTCGGAAGAAAAGGATCCAACCTATGTGCGTGGTTTCTTAGGAAGAATGTTGTTTGCCGGAGATGATGGTGTTAAGAAAGTGAAAGTCCTTTCCGGAGGAGAGAAGGTTCGTTGTCTGCTATCTAAGATGATGATCATGGGGTCTAATGTCTTAGTGTTAGATGAACCAACGAACCATCTGGATATGGAGTCGATTACAGCATTAAATAACGGTTTGATCAAGTTTCCTGGTGTTGTGATCTTTTCATCACAGGATCATCAGTTCATTCAGACAACGGCTAATCGCATTATGGAGATCACAGCAAATGGTCTGATCGACAAGATGACAACGTATGATGAATATCTGGAGAGTGATGAGCTCGCTAGAAAGCGTCAGATTATGAATGTGGATGCAACAGATGACAATGATTAAGAACAGGATATGATATAGAATGAAAGAATTTTTGCATAAGATAGTTAAGATATTTTTAATATTGGTATTGATTACGGCAGCAATTACAATCGCTGTAGTCGGTGTTGTATATTTTAACCATCAGAAGAAACTGAAAGAAGAAGCCCCACTGATCGCTACGCCGCCGGGACAGATGGTAGAGGTAGACGGACATCAGATGCATGTGTATATCACTGGCAAGGAAGATGCAAAGCATACGATCGTCTTTGTACATGGAAGTAATATGACAGATGATGTGATTGCAATGCGTCCGCTATTTGATGAATTGAAAGAGGATTATCGTCTTGTATATGTGGATCGTCCGGGTAATGGATATAGTGAAGCCGGATGCAAGGATAAGAGTGTTGCAACACTGACGGATGAGACAAGACAGGCGATTGCCAAGGCTGGTGTGGAAGGTTCGGTTATCTTATTTGCACAGACAACAGGTGGAATTGAGGCGACTTATTGGGCAGAACAATATCCGAAAGAAGTAGAGAGTATTATTGGACTTGATATGTATAGCCCGAAGGAATATGAATCGGATCAGGGAGAGGACAAAGGATTCCGATATATGTTATATCTGTTTGCAAGAGTCGGGATTATTCGTCACATCGACTCAGCGTATGTAACCAATTCATACAAGCTATACACAGATAAAGAAATTCTGACCCGTAATGCACTGATTTCAAAGACGAGTTACTCCAAAGATACTTATCTTGAGGATAAGACGATTGGAGATAATGCCAGAGCTACGGATCAGGAGCGGGTATATGGAAAGCTACCGATGTTGTTGGTTTTTGCCAATCCGCTCAAAGAGCCATATTTGTCGACGGATTCATCGGCGAAGGCAGATCTTGCAAAAATGCAGGAGTCCTATCCGGATTACAATTTTGAAACGTTATATAATGAAAAGAGACGGGCATATTTCGGCAAATATGACAACGTTACATGTGTCGAAATGGCAGGACCTTCGACGTTATATACATATGATCCGGTTGGACTTGCGGACCAGATGAGGAAATATATCGAAAAAATGAACTAATTGACAGTTTTTAACAAGGGTTGTGCGGAATTCCTATGGAATTTTGCACAACTTTTTTTAAAATTGGATAATAAAAACACTGAAAATTCATGATATTAAGACAATGTGTACAAAAAGTATAAAGGAAATCGAAAAAAACACTTGCCAAATTGTCTAATGTGTCCTATAATGTACCTATGTTGAATTGAGAAATTCAAACATATTCCGTCAAGTACATAATAACAAACAGGCGGAATAACACACACATTTTTAAAGGAGGGTTTTTTCGTGAAAAAATTCAAAAAAGTAATGGCATTGTCATTAGCTATGGCAATGGGATTATCCCTTGTAGCTTGTGGTGGTTCTTCAGATGATACTACTACAGAGGGAACAACAGCTGCAGCAGGTGGAGATGATTCTACTCCTACAACAGAGGCAGTTGCAGACTTCGAGATGCCAGCAACAGATGGCGAGAAGATTTATGTTTATTCTTGGAACACAGAGTTAGGTGATGGTCTTTTGAAAGACTTCCAGGACAAGTATCCAGAGTACGCTGACATGGTTGAGTATGTTAACCTTGGTGTAGGTGGAACTGATCCAGAGTATCAGACACAGATTGATGCTCAGTTACAGGCTGGTTCAGGTGCTGAGAAGTATCCTTCAATCATCGCAGCTGATAACGATGTAGCTCTTCACTGGGCACAGTCAGAGTACACTCTTCCATTATCTGATATCGGAATTGGTGGAGATGATACATCTGAGATGTATAAGTACACATTGGATTATGCTACATATGATGGACAGTTAAAGGCTCTTTCATGGCAGGCAACTCCAGGTGTTGTATGCTACAGAACAGATATCGCTGAGGAAGTTTTAGGCGCTAGCGACAGAGACACTGTTCAGGCTGCAATCGCTGATTGGGATAAGTTCTTCGAGACAGCTGATAAGATGAAAGAAGCTGGTTACAAGATGGTATCTGGTCCAGATGATATCAAGTACCCACTTGCTGATTCTAAGACATCTCCTTGGGTAGAGGATGAGAAGTTAAACATCGATGGATGGGTAACAACATATCTTGAGTATGCTAAGAAGTTATACGACGGCGATTATACAAACAAGACTGCAATGTGGTCAGATGCTTGGTCACAGGGTATGGACGGAGATGTATTCTGCTACTTCGGTACTACATGGTTCTTATACTGGTCATTATTACCAGACAATGAGGACGGAACTAACGATGCTAAGCACGTAGAAGACTACAATATTACAACTGGTCCTCAGACATATCACTGGGGTGGTACATACCTTATGGTTAGTAAGGATTGTCCTAACACAGCTTTAGCTGCATTAGTATTAAAGACAATCTGCTGCGATAAGGATGTATTAAAGGCTCATTGCGAGAACACATCAGACTTCGTTAATAACCAGGCTGCAGTAGCTGAGTTGATCAGCGAAGGTAAGGGCGCTTCTAAGAAGTGCGGTGGCGAG
Organism: uncultured Lachnospiraceae bacterium; assembly: GCA_902762905.1. Lineage (GTDB taxonomy): Bacteria > Bacillota > Clostridia > Lachnospirales > Lachnospiraceae > CAG-590. The sequence goes on from CACWQE010000032.1 coordinate 12,097, forward strand.
AATCCATTAGAGGCATTTGATGAGGCTGCTAAGGGTATCTCATTACCATATGCTACACAGTACGATGCAATCTTCAACGGTTATGTTGATACAGCTTCTCAGGCTTACAACTCAGGTGAGATTAAGTCTGTAGATGATGCTATCCAGAAAGTTAAAGATCAGGTATCTGATGGATACAGCTTCATTACTGTAGAATAATTATTGAATCAGTTTAACTGAAACAGAATTATATGTTATGCACCGGCATTTTTGCCGGTGCATAATTAAACAAAAAAATAGGCCAATATGGCTTAAAATAAGCATTATCAAGCCGCTATTGGACATTTTATAAAGTGAAAAATGCATAATTATTCATTTTATAAAATGTCTAATTGGGGGTTCGTGATTAGATATGCTGAAAAATAAAAATTGGGGAAGTGAAGAGCATGAATAAAAGTAAAACAGTTGAATATGGTAAGTATGGATATATGTTCATCGCACCATTCTTCATCGTATATGCAATCTTCCAGTTATATCCGTTAGTATATACTGTATGGCTCAGTTTTGTTGAGAATTACTATAAAGGATTACAGCAGATTGGACCAAACTTTGTAGGACTCAACAACTACTTATCAGTATTGGTTGAAACGGATAATAATTATCAGATTGTGGAAGGTGCTAAATTCTTAGACACAATGACAGTTATGTCAATCAAGAACACATTGATTATGTGGATTTTCAACTTTGTTCCACAGATTTTATTATCATTGTTGTTGGCAGCGTGGTTTACAGATACTACTGTTAAATTAAAAGGACAGGGTGCATTTAAGGTAATCATGTTCATGCCGAATATCATTACAGCATCTACAATCGCTGTATTGTTCTATTCGTTATTCAATAACAGTGGTCCATTTACGGCTGTATTAAGAAGCTTACATATTATCAGTAAGAATTATGATTTTATGGAGAGTAAAGCCGGTACAATCGGTTTGATCGCATTCATGCAGTTCTGGATGTGGTATGGTAATACCATGATCGTGTTGATTGCAGGTATCTTAGGTATCAATCCATCGCTTTACGAAGCAGCAATGGTGGATGGTGCAAGTAGTAGACAGACATTCTTTAGCATTACATTACCTTTGTTAATGCCAATCTTGCAGTACACATTAGTAACATCTGCAATCGGTGGTCTTCAGATGTACGATATTCCGGCATTGTTTAACGTATCTGGTACAGGTGATGCGTTACCAAACTATGCATCTCAGACAATTACAATGTATATCCGTAGATTAGGATTTACAACAAAAGATATGGGTAAATCTGCAGCTGCATCTATGATTCTTTTCGTAGTAACTTTAGTAATCAGCTTATTGTTCTTTGCGTTGACACGTGAACGCGAGCCAAAGCAGAAACATGCAGTAGTGAAGTAAGGAAGGGGGCATAGACAATGGCTAAAAATAACGGCACAGAAGAAAGTTACTCAGCAAAGATTCATGCCCAGAAAGTATTCCGTACAATCATTTGTGTATTTCTTTGTTTTTTGAGTATTATACCATTTTATATCATGGTAATTAATGCAACGAGATCATCTGCAGCGATTCAGAGAGGTATTTCTTTGATTCCAAGTAGATTCTTTGCTGCAAACTTAGCAAATCTGGTTAAGAAGTCGACAGGTATTGGTGCACCTCTTTGGAAGTGTATGTTTAACTCTTGCTTGATTTCTATTCCGGCAACAGCGTTACAGGTATATTTCTCAACATTTACTGCATATGGTATTACTGTATACCGTTTCAAGTTGAGAAACTTCGCAGCATCTTTCATTATGGCAATCATGATGATTCCTGCACAGGTATCTATCATCGGTTTCATGCAGTTCATGATGAAGATTGGATTATATAATACATATATTCCGCTTATTATTCCTGCAGTAGCTGCACCATCTACATATTACTTCATGAAACAGTATATGGAGCAGGCATTATCAATCGAGATTGTTGAGGCTGCCAGAATTGATGGATCAGGTGAGTTTAAGACATTTAACAATATTGTACTTCCGTTGATGAAGCCGGCTATGGCCACACAGGCAATTTTCGCATTCATCGCATCTTGGAACAACTTGTTCACACCAAGTATGATGTTGCTTGATAAGAGTAAGAATACATTACCTATGTTCGTTCAGACATTGCGTTCAGAGCAGTTCCGTTCAGATTATGGTATGATTTACTTTGGATTGTTTATCACTGTATTACCAATCTTTGTTGTATACTTTGCATTGTCAAAGTACATCATCGCTGGTGTTGCACTTGGTGGTGTTAAGGAGTAATCCTTACAATTCTATAATGTTTATAATACCCTTTGTGACTTTTGTCATGAAGGGTATTTTTACTTATATGACAGTTTCGTCCTATAAAATGATTCATTAAAGGATGCAGAACTCATGATTTTTGAAATTTTTATGAACTGCGAAAAAAGAGTTGAAAGCTTATATTGTTTGTAATACAATGAATATTGTGTGATTGGCGAAGAAGGATACCAATGAAACACTGGAATTATAATTAAGTGGAGGAATTCAATCATGTGGAAGAAGTTAGTAAGTGCTGCACTTGCGTTGACCCTTGTATTGACATGTGTAGCATGTGGGGATACGAAGAACAGCAATGGGAGCAATAAGAAGAGCGATTCAAGTGTGGAGGTATCAGCGGAAGATACGAAGAATACAGAGGTGCTTAAGATCGGTGATGAGAAGATTGCATTAGATTATGTGTATCTATATGTTATTCAGTTTATCTATACATATAATGCAACAGAAGATACTATTTCAAACAATATGGACAGTTATAAGAATCAGATTATTTCGCAGTTGCGTACAGATGAGATCAAGTATATTTATGCGAAGAATAATGGGATTGAATTAACGGACGACGAGAAGACGGAAATGGATGATGTAGTGGATCGTTATTATAAGACGTTCCCTAAGAAGTTTCTTGAGTCTTATGGTATTTCACGAGATACGGTTGAGAGTTTGTTCTACAAGCAGAGATATATCAGTAAGTTGAATGATGACACGCAGAAGAACTTAGAAGAGAAGTATCAAAAGGAAGCTGCGGAGGAATTGAAGGATAAGACATTCTTTGATCTGTATTATATGTTGTTCCCAACAGTGGAATATAAAGATGGATCACCGGTAACGGATAGTGATGGTAATTATACACAGTTGAGCGATGATAAGAAGCAGAAGCAGGCGAAGGATGCAGCAGAGGCAAAGAAACGTTTAGAGGCTGGTGAAGATATACAGGATCTTGAGAAAGAATATGGAATTGAAGAGTGCTCAGAAGAGCTGCGTTCTTACTTTGGTGCATATTCGGAAGATCTGAATAATCTGATTAAAGATCTTCAGAACGGAGATGTATCAGAGACATATGAATCAGATCTTGGATACATGGTTGTTAAGATGGTGAATAACAACGACGAAGACTACAAGCAGTATTATATTGAAACTGCTGCCGGTCAGAAAGCATCTAACCAAATGACTGTTGAAGAGAATAATTGGCTGGCATCTGTGGAAGTGGATGAAGAGAAAGATATGATTGGAGATACGTGGAGTAACTTGGATATCTCTAAGGTGGCTGCTGTTATGGATAAAGAAGGCATTTCTAAGAGTGGTAAGTAAGATACAATTGCATATTGCATAGAAGAGTAAGAAGGAGACTGTCAGATAGGTGCCCCTCAAAGTTAGAGAGTGCGTTTCACAATATGCTGAGGGTCTCTTTTAATCTATAAAAAATACGGCTGATCTTCGCATGACCAGCCGTGTTGTATTATAATCGATAATATTGTCAGAATGTATTACAGATACATATCTGCCAATTTCTGGAATACAGGAATAGAACGTTCTACCTTTTCCGTTGGAATACAATAGCTGATGCGGAAATGTCCATTTACACCAAAAGAATTACTTGGTACTAACAATAGATCTAATTCCTTAGCTTTGTTAGAGAATGCAACGGCATCGTCCTCTAATGCTTTCGGGAACATATAGAAAGTTCCGCCCGGTTCCACAATCTCAAATCCCATTTTGGTTAATTCGGTATACAGGATATTCTTGTTAGTCTCGTATACAGATAAATCTGAAGTCTCATATAGACATTTGGAAACAGCAAGCTGAATAATACTTGGTGGACAGTTGTGACCGATTCCTCTGGAAATCTGACCAAACATATCTACTAATAAAGCAGAATCTTCACATGCCGGATTCACAGCAATATAGCCAATACGTTCTCCTGGAAGAGAAAGCGATTTGCTGAAGGAATAACAGGTGATTGTATTGTTGTAGTGTGCCGCAACAAATGGAGCATCTACACCTTCAAATACGATCTCGCGGTATGGTTCATCGGATATAATATAGATTGGATGACCGAATTCTTCCTCTTTCTCCTTCAGGATCATAGCCAGTTTGTCAATAGTCTCTGTAGAATATACGATACCGGATGGATTGTTTGGTGTATTGATCAATACAGCCATTACTTTTTCATTTAACATCTCTACAAAAGCATCGAAGTTGATCTGGAAAGAACTGATATCTGCTGGCACAACTTTCAGGACAGCACCTGTTTCAGATATGTAAGGTCTGTATTCCGGGAAGAAAGGAGCAAAAGTTAGTATCTCGTCTCCCGGAACGGTAACCGCTCTGGCTGCATGTGCAATAGCACCGGCGGCACCACTTACCATAAAAACGTCTTTCTTCTCATAGTGCATGTCAAAACGATCATTTAATGAGGCTGCAACAGCTTCTCTGACGGAATCAATACCAAGGCTTGGAGAATAACCATGTAGTTGTACCGGTTCGCTCTCTTGTAGTAACCGGATCATTTCCTTGGTAAATGTGGCAGGAGCCGGAACGGATGGATTGCCTAAGCTGTAATCAAATACATTCTCATAACCAATCTCTTTGGCACGCTCGCTGCCATATGTGAACAGTTCGCGGATGACAGATTTCTGTCCACACATATCAATATAGTGTTGATTTAACATTATTAACCCTCTTTTCTTGTTTTATACTGTATGAAAATTCATAATAATCTATCGGTTATATCTTAGCAAATCTTGAAAGAGCTTGCAATCCTTTTGTGAATACGATAAAATGCATTTATATTGTTTCATAATAGGAGAATAGGCGGATGGATGACGAGAGAGTGATTTTGTGTGCATCTTCAAAGTACGAAGAGAAATATTACCTGAATCCGGAGTTTGAAGGACTTCCACAGGGAATTAAGGACGAACTGCAGGCAATGTGCGTATTGTTTACTGAAGATATTGGCGGTATTTTGACAATGGAATTTGATGAGAATGCCAATCTGCAATTTGTAACAATGTCAGATGAGAACGATATCTTGTATGATGAGATTGGAAGTGTACTTAAGATTAAACAGTTACGCAATACCAGAAGAGAATTATTAGAAAGCCTTGAGATGTATTACAAAGTATTCTTTTTAGGGCAGGAGATAGCTGAAGTAGAATAGAGAAGAAGGGAACGAGATACGAATATGTTATTAGCAATTGACATTGGCAATACCAATATAACAATCGGACTATTTGATGGGGAGGAGATCGAAGGAACTTTTCGAATGACGACGAAGATGCCAAGAACATCCGATGAATATGGCATTTTCTTTTATAACATATTACATAGCAGAGGATTGCATAGAGAGCAGATTGATGCGGCGATCATTGCGTCGGTTGTGCCGGATGTGAATCATCATATTATTAATGGATTGATCAAGTATTTTAATGTGAATCCGATTGTAGTAGGGCCGGGAATTAAGACAGGAATTAAGATTGCTATTCCGAATCCAAAGGAAGTGGGAGCGGATCGTATTGTAGATGCTGTCGCTGCCTATGAGATATATGGTGGCCCGGTATTAGTTATCGATTATGGAACGGCTACAACACATGACTTGGTATTAGAAGATGCTTCTTTGGTTGGTGGTGTGACATCGCCGGGTATCCGAATTGCAGCACATGCACTATGGCAGGATGCTGCGAAGCTGCCGAAGATTGAGATTAAGCGACCGGATACAATCCTTGGGCGTGATACGATATCTTCTATGCAGTCAGGATTGGTTTATGGACATATTGGACAGACAGAGTATATTATCCGGAAGATCAAACAGGAAGCAGGTCTTGATAAGATGACGGTTGTTGCAACGGGTGGTCTTGGTAAGATCATTTATGATGAGACGGATAGCATTGAATATTATGATCCGAATCTTACTCTGAAAGGACTGAATATCCTGTACCATAAGCAGGAGATGTAAAAGGAAGATAACATGGCAAATGAGATAGATTGGAAGAATAAGTTAATATTGGCTCCTATGGCAGGCGTAACCGACCTGCCATTTCGCTTATTATGTAAGGAACAGGGCTGCGATATTCTCTATACGGAAATGGTAAGTGCCAAAGCGATATTGTATAAGAACCGGAACACAGAGCCGTTAATGCAATATGAGCCACAGGAACACCCGATTGGTCTGCAATTATTTGGTTCTGATCCAGATATTATGGCGGATATTGCGGCAAGGGTGCAAGAACGAGGGTATGATTTTATCGATATTAATATGGGTTGTCCGGTTCCTAAGATTGTGAATAACAAAGAAGGATCTGCGTTAATGTTGAATCCAGCGCTAGTAGGTGAGATTGTGAATAAAATGGTACGGGCAGTGAAGGTTCCGGTTACTGTGAAGATCCGGAAAGGATTTGATCCAGAGCATGTGAATGCGGTAGAGATTGCCAAGGTGATCGAAGCGAATGGAGGAGTAGCCGTTGCAGTACATGGAAGATTACGAAGCGAGTATTATAGCGGGCATGCAGACTGGGATATTATCCGGCAGGTGAAAGAAGCGGTATCTATTCCGGTAATCGGTAACGGAGATCTGACAACCCCGCAGGATGTGCTTCGCATGGGAGAAGAGACGGGATGTGATGCTTTTATGATCGGGCGGGGTGCGAAAGGGAATCCATTTATTTTTTCTCAGATGAAGACGTATTTTGAGAAGGGATATATTCCAGAGAAACCATCTCTTTCTGAGATGGTTGAAGTGATGCTTCGCCATGCAAGAATGATGGTGGAATATAAGGGGGAATTTACCGGTATCCATGAGATGCGCAAGCATGTAGCGTGGTATACTGGAGGATATCCGAATTCGTCCAAATTGCGCGATGAAGTGAATCATGTGGAGAGCATGGATGAGCTAGAACAACTGCTTCGTTCCTGGCAGCGGAGTCAATAATCTACCCGTATAAGGAAAAGCCCGTTGGCAGGTGCAGTGTGACCGGCGAGTCCACGGTTACAGCCTTCTAAGATGGCTGGGATTTCTTCAACGTTACGCTTGCCGAGTCCGATCTCAATCAGAGTGCCGGACAAGATGCGTACCATGTTGTAGAGAAAACCATTTCCAGAATAAGTGATGGTAAGCAGTTCTTGAGCAGCATCATATTCGATATCGATCGATGTGATGGTTCGTACGGTCGATTTCTTCATGCGTTTATTACTACAGAAACTTTTATAATCATGGGTGCCAAGCAGATATGTGGCACCTTTTTTCATATCCTCAATTCGAAGAGAAGTTGGGATATGATGTGCTGTATTACGGATAAATAAGTTGCCGTAGGCGGAGGTGTCAATTCGATATTGATAGGTCTTAGACACCGCATTTAGCCGGGAATGAAAACGTAGAGAACATTCTTCAATGGATAGTACCCGGATATCTTTTGGAAGATAATGGTTGAGTTCTTTTAAAAACTGCTCAGAAGTTATATCTGCAAGCAGATCGTGTTCTGTGTGAAAATGAAAGACCTGACCAAGGGCATGGACACCGGCGTCGGTTCTACCGGAACCGGCAATCTCGATCGGGGTATCTAATAACCGGGATAGGATCTCTTCTAGCTTTTCCTGAATGGTATTGGAAGTGTTTTTCTGTTTTTGCCAGCCGTTGTAACGGGTTCCCTCGTAGGCTGTGATACATTTATATGCATGCATAATGATATGCTCCTTTCGAAACCTTTGTTTTTTCAGTGTTCGTTGCGATTGCATGAGCGTTCCCCTCAAAACCTGCGGTTTTTCGGTGTTCGTTGCACTCACATAACTTTCATAGAAAGCATAAGTCTGCAAGCAGTCTTAGCTTTCTATTGAAAGTTGCGCTCATGCTTATGCGTTCAGTATACCAGATTTGAGTGCATCTGTCATTTTGCAGATTGCTAATACATAAGATGTATCAAATAGCGAAAGGGTATCCGTATGCGGCAAAAGCAACACATTGATTACATATATTGTACATGCAAACAGATGAAGTGGGGGTGGGGAATAATGAGGGAACAAGGCTGCTGTGCGTTGCATATAGAATTTGGCAGATTGACACAGAAGAAGGGTATGAAAAAAACAGCAAAACTGATCCGAAGATTTGAGATGCAGAATGTAGTGATCGGGGCGGATGGAAAAGCTGCCCGGCTTTTGCAGATGGAAGACGTGCTGTTTGCAGCTAGACAACAGGAGTTGTTGCAGCATCAGGATTATATTGTGGATAGTTTGATGCCTGTGGATCAGAATTCACAGAAATGTCGCCATAGACTTTTGGTTATCTTGGAAGATCCTCATTGGGGACGGAAAGAACTATTGCGGTGTATTTTAGGAGCAAAGGATCGTTTTGAGGATATTGCTGTATGTGTCATGGCACCGGGGGTAGAGATAGATAACATGATAGAGGATGTTTACCGGGAATGGGGAATCGTAATAGATATCTTATCCGTGGAACAGATACGACAGCAATATTTTCATATGGTATATTTTTTTGTTACAAGATGGCGGGAAACGCTTCGGTTATCCTGTAATTATCAAGCCGCATATCTGGTAAGTTATGAAGAGGTAGAGAAAGAAACACATATCTTGCGGAAAAACGCAAGTGTACATGCAGGGCTGAAATATATGATACAGGGTAGAAGACTGTGTGGAGATTATGCGAGAAATCTAGCGTATCAGCAACCGGAAGAATATGAGAAAAAAGGTGTTTCTGTCGTTGCTATTTGTGGGTGAGAATGATATGATGTACGTATAAGTGCGAGTGCAACTTTCGGGAGAAAGCAGAGACTGCTTGCAGGCTTATGCTTTCGAAGAAAGTTATATGAGTGCAACGAACACTGAGAAACCGAAGGTTTCGAAGTGGCACTCGCGCAAGCTGTGAAGTGACATGTGCAACTTTCGGGAGAAAGCGCAGACTGCTTGCAGACTAGGGCGGCGGTAACATGGAGAACGGAGGGTATTGATTTGATATATGTAAAGGCAGAAGATTTGAAAGTTGGTATGCGGCTGGCAAGACCGATATATAATAAACGTGGTATTCTGTTATATGGGCGTAACGATAAGATCACACGACAGGGAATTGAGAGTGTGAAGAACTTTGGATTGATTGGGTTATATGTATTAGAGCCGGCAGAACCATTGCCACCAATGAGCGTAGAGGAGATGCAGTTTGAACGGTTCCAGACAATGGAAGTGTTCCGATTACGCGATGAATTGAATGCAATTATGGCAGGCAAAGAGCCGACACAACTGATGCAGGCAACGAATGATCTGTTGAAGCAGTTTGGTAATCTGTATCATAAGATCAATTTCAATCAGAACTTAAGAAGTCCGGAAGACTATGTGTACAAGCATGCATTGAATGTGGCAATTCTTTCTGCATTGATCTCACACCGGGCAGGTTTTGGTCTGATGGAACAGAGCGAGGTTGTTGTTGCAGCCTTTTTACATGATCTAGGAAAGTTGAATCTGCAGCCGCAGTTGCGCGGTAAGACAGAGAATCTTACGGATGAAGAACGCGGACAAGTTGCAAGAGCGGTGATCTTAGGAATTGATAAGATATCGAATGCATTCAAACTTCCAGCGGGCGTTAGAGGTACATTGATGAATTTGTGTCAGGTACAATATCTGCCAGAGAATGCACCGAAGAATATCTCGGATGTAGTGAAAGTGTTAGTGGTTGCCAATGCATATGACGAATATACAGCAATGCAGATTGGAATGGACCCGCATACAGAGATTGATGCAGTCCGTATGTTGCAGAGCAGACCGGATCTGTATGATCCAGATATGGTAGATCATTTACTTAACAGTATTAAGATCTTGTATCCTGGAGTATGTGTGGAGTTAACCAATCATGAGAAGGGTTTGGTATTAGGAGAGAATGACCGGGATATCTTGCGGCCGGTTGTGTTAGGCTTTGACCGGAACCAGTTATATAATCTGGGATTGGATAGCGTGTTCGAACAGATACAGATCAAGAATATCATGAAGACAATGGATAATCGTATCAAGATCGATCCACAGCGTTTAGAGGAATATATGTAAAGCAAAAGAACTGCCAATCAGGCAGTTCTTTTGTTATGTCCGGTTATAGTAATACTGAATCACATCACGTCTTGTAATAATTCCGATGAACTTATCACAATCGTCCACGACAGGAACGAAATTTTGCTGAATGATCTTGGAAAGCAGATCTTCCATGTTTGAACTTGCGTTCACAGGTTCATAATCATGTCGTCTTGGCACGTCAGTTAAATGCAGACTTTCCGGCCATTTCAATGCAGTTGCAATATCATTGTGTCGCAGATACCACAAAATATCGCCTTCTGTCAAAGAACCAATGTATTCACCGGCATCATTGAGAATCGGTATTGAGGAGTATTTGTGATATTCCATCTTTTCAAGAACCTGCCGAAGCGAGTAGTCTTCTTCTAAATAAGCGACCTCTGCTTTCGGGGTTAAAAAAAATAATATGTTAATTATGTTCACCTCCCATTACACAATAAAAACACCTATATATAGTATATAATAAATCGACATGAAACACAATGGCTTGGGTTGGAAAAGATTGTGAAGATTATCTGAATAGGAAAAGGAATTCTCGAAAACGGTTGTATTTATAAGGCAGGTTTGATAAGATGATAGAGTATATATATTCCAAATACGAAAGAGAGGCAGAGATATATGCAAGACAGCGTATTTAATGAGAATGTGGATTACCTTTATCAGGTGCAGACCGATCTAGAAGCGGTTGAGCAGTTGAAGAAGGAATTGGCAGAATATAAGAATCAAGAGAAGAATTTGAAGAAGGCAATCACAACAGAAGAGAAGTCGATTCAGGATGAGATTGCACAGACGATCCGCAAGCGTAAGAATGAGATTGAGAAGACTTATGATGATCAGATTGATGCGAATAAGAACAAGAGCCGGAATGTACGGGCAAGAAGGGACAAGGCAAAGTCTAAGAGAGTAGACGAGCGAGTATCTTATGAGACGGCAGAATTAACAGAGGAGAATCGTCAGCTACAGGTGGAGATGCGGACATTATTCAAGGCACATCATGTTCCTGCTTTCTGCAGAAGAGAGTTATTTTATTCGCTATTTATGACAAAGCGTTTCTTAGAGATCATTACATTAGTAGTAGCAATATTGATCGCATATATAGCGGTACCGGCATTGTTGTATCTGTTGTCTGCACATGTGTTGTTTAAGGACAGTGCACATCAGACCTATCTGTGCACGTTGTTAGTATCCGTTGTATTATTTGCATTTAGTTTCATTTATGTAATGATGATGAATAAGGTGAAGATTCGTCATTATGACACATTGATGGAAGGACGGAATATTAAGGATCAGATTGCTGCGAACAAGAGGCAGATGAAAGCAATCCGTAATAAGATCAACAAGGATAAAGATGATAGTCAGTATGGCTTAGATAAGTATGATGCCAAGTTAGAAGAGTTGGATCAGGAACTAGAGCAGATCAGCAAAGAGAAGCAGGATGCGATGACGGTGTTTGAGAACGAGACAAAGCAGATTCTGACGAATGAGGTGAATGACAGACGGCTTGGCAGATTAGAGCAGATGAAGGAGAGTATCGATGAGATGGAAGAACACATGACTGTGTTAGATGAAGATATTCAGAATTCATCATTGGCAATTGCGAATAATTATGGAGCAATTCTAGGAAAAGAGTTCTGCACACCGGCGAAGGTGGCAGATTTGATTTCCCTGATGGAAGATGGCACAGCAGATACGGTTTCCGAGGCGATAGCTGCTTATAAGGGAGCAGGAAGATAATCTTCAAGAAAATACCAGCTGATTGCATTACTGATGCAGGTGGCAAGGGTCATAACGGTGTGCAGTCTGGTGCTTTGCAACAGTACAGAGTTTGGAAAGCCGGCTACATTTACAATACCTGTGATAGAGAGATTCCCTATCGCAGGTAATTTTTTATTTACGCCTTTTCCGGGAATTAAGGGAGTGTGGCTTAATGTGGCATAGCCGATATGCTCTCGTGTTCCGAGAGAAGCGTCAATGGCAATGATAAATGGAGATTCGTAAGCCTGGTGGATACTGCGAATCGTTTCCTCTAAGTTGAGAGCGTGTACCGGAGATTCTAACGTACCGTATACTGCAATATCGGGCAATGTCTTTTGAAGATAATCACCAACTAATGGACCGAGGCAGTCTCCGGTTGCACGATCTGTTCCAATACATAAGATTACGGTATTATCTGCAGGAACATGTTTTTGACGCAAGATGGTACAGAGGGTTTGGTTAAGTCGGAAATCAGCCCCTTTTTCAAATGCGTTATAATAATAAGGATTCATGGATAACCTCCTGATTCAGATTTGGAAAGCACCGCTTACCATATTGTATGTAAAGTATGGGCGGATTGAGCCTGTTTTAATCAAATTTGTTGTGTCGTATTCTGTATAAAGAAGAGTGATATTTCCGTGTTTTGCGGGCATTAAGGCAAGTTGGAAGACAATTTTAGACATGATAAGTAGTTCTAAAATGCTATGTTACTGATAGCAAAAATGTCACGGAAAGGACGGAAAATATGATAGAGATTGTATATGATAAACAAGATACTACACAGGATAACATTTTTGCGGGAATTACATTACCAAAGAATATCCGACAGATCGGGACGCCTTCGGGGAATCGGAGAATCTATGTAGAAGATTATGTGATGACATATCTGAAACAATTGGCCAATCCGAATTCCACATTTGCCCGAGGGGCAATCTTAGTGGGTGAGGTGCAGAGAAATGAGCAGGCGGATGTTATATATATCAGTGGAGCTTTGGCGGCACAGAATCTGGAATTAGACTTGGAGGAAACGACATTTGATGGAGAAACCTGGAGCTATATTTATCAGGAGGTGAAGACATATTTTCCAGATTTAGAAGTGGTAGGCTGGTTCTTGTCACGCATGGGTTTTTCAACCGAAGTAAATGATATGATTATGAAACTGCATGTGGACAACTTTGCAGGACCGGACAAAGTATTATATATTATGGATGCCTTAGAGGGGGAAGACGCATTTTATATGATGCAGGAAGATATGTTATGCCGGCAGACTGGTTACTATATTTATTATGCAAGAAATGAGGCGATGCAGAATTTCATGATTGCCTCTAAAGGGGATGTAGAGCCCACGCCTAAAAATGAGGTGGAGCAAAAGGACGAAGCGGTTCTGCGTAATTACAAGAAAATCATGGAGGAACGGGCACGCAATGCACGGATAGAAAGGGCAAATAAAAGGTTACAGGCAGTATGTGCCTGTTTAGTGATTGCGGTATTAGCGTTAGGAATTGCGGTGTTTAGCAACTATCAGATGTTAGAAAAGGTAGAACTTGCCCTGCAGGAAAATGGTCTGGAAGTATTTGCAGTGCAGGATGTTAACAAGGCGGAAAAGAGCAAAAGTACCGAAGCAACGCAGCGAATAGAGAAAGAGACGAGTGAACAGATGGACAAGGTGCGTTCTGCTGCGTCGAATCTGCCGAAGTATTATACGGTGCAAAATGGAGACACCTTATCGTCGATCAGTTTTAAGATGTATAATTCCGTGGGATATGTAGCAGAACTGATGGAGGCAAATGGGTTAGGAGAAGCAGATGATATTCAGGAGGGGGATCAGATTGTGATTCCTACAATTCGAAAATAAAAGCTAGTACCTTTTCTGAAAATATAGTATACTATATAAGATTAGAAAGAATCTATATAGTTAGGAAAAGGTTTGAATCATGAAGAAGAATCATTTGATACAATCAATTAAAGGTAAGTTTCGACCATCCAAAGAGGGAGAGAAACAACCGGATAACATTGTAGAGATGCCGGAGGCTGCGGATTTTCGTCAGGGAGAGGCGGAAGATGACGAGGATGAGCAGGTGGAACAGCGGGGACGCAACCGGATGGGCGGTCAGTTGCCAAAGGTAATGGCAGCCATTGTGGTAATCCTTATCATTGCCGGCATTTATACGATATTTGCGAGTCAGGGATATAACGGATATGAAGTGGTGGAAGAGACAGGGGTAAAGAATGCTTCCATGCTAGACTATACACCTTATCAGAATTCTTTATTGAAATTCAGTAAAGACGGGGCGACTTATGTTGACGAGAAAGGTAAGGCGGTCTGGAATGAGACTTTTGCCATGAAGATGCCAACGGCAGATGTTTCCGGGGAATATGCTGCAATTGCAGATATGAACGGGAATGATGTCTACATATTTAACACACAAGGCAAAGTAAGTAGTACGACAATGCCGTATAAGATATGTGATATTGCAGTGGCTTCACAGGGAGAGTTTGCAGTTATCTTAGAGGACGAGAAGGTTAATTACATCAATATTTATGATAAGAATGGAGAACAGATCTCGGAGATTCAGACAACGATAGATAAGAGTGGTTATCCAATGGATATGGATCTGTCCAATGATGGAACTAAGCTTTTTTCAACATATTTATATTTAGATGGCGTTGACGTGAAGAATGGTCTGGCTGCTTATAATTTTGGACCGGTTGGCGTGAACGAGAATGCAGATCGTTTGATGGGCGGTTATCAATTAGAAGATACACTTGTACCAAAGGTAGAGTTTTTGGATAATAATACAATCTGTGCATTTGGCGACAATCAGATCATTTTGTATTCGATGCGTGAGAAACCGAGTGAAAAGGCAAGAATTGCATTAAAGGGCGAGGTTCAGAGTGTTGTTTATAATGATAAGTATGTAGGGATTGTCATTCCGAATGAGGAAGAGGCTAAGAAGAATGAAGAGAAAGCGCCGTATGTTCTGGAATTATATAACACCAGCGGGCGTAAGGTGATGACTCAGAAGATTGATTTTTCATACGAGAACGTAAGAATGACGAAGGATGAGATTGTATTTACCGGAGGAACAGAATGCCGCATCTATACGGTGAAAGGTAAATTGAAGTTCTCTTATACATTTTCGAAGAATGTAGTGGATATGGTGCCAACAGGATATAGCAGCCGTTATATTGTACTATATGACAGTGGTTCAGAAGTTGTACGATTGAAGCACCAAAGTGAAAAGGAAACGAAATGAATACAATAAGTATAATAATAGGAATTGTCTTTTTGATATGCGTGATAAGTGGGTTATGGCAGGGGCTGTTCCGGGTTTTGGTGTCGGTGGCTGGCTTAATTGTCAGTATTGTGATTGCGGTTTATGTTGCACCGTATGTCAGTAGTTCTTTGGAGAAGAACACGCAGTTAGACGAACGTCTTGCACAATATATATCGGAGAAAATGCAGTTTTCAGAAGCAGGAGAGGAGACCTCGAAGGGGATACAGGTTGCGATTATTGAAGGTCTTCCGCTGCCAGAGACGATGAAGGATAATATTCTCAACAATAATAATGCCGAGATGTACGATGTACTCAATGCAACAGGTGTATATGATTATATTGCAAAGTCTATTGCAATGGTGATTCTGAATGCGGTAGTGTTTCTGGCACTTGTACTCATTTGTCGGATTTTCTTTTTCTTTTTGGGAAGAGCGGCAAAAGGATTGTCCAAACTACCGATACTTCGATCGATTGACAAAGTCGGTGGAGGGGCATTAGGTGCTATGAAAGGATTGATCCTGATCTGGATCTTCTTTTTGATCTTGTCCGTTACGAGTACGATGGAGTGGAGTCAGTCTTTGATTGAGGAGATCAGTGCGACCCCTATTTTGAAAATGTTATATGATAATAATGCATTAGTAGACATTGTAGGAGACTTGACAAAAGTGCTGTTTTTATAGAGAAAACCTTGTAAAATCGACGTTCTGAAAGAATGTCGATTTTTTTTGAAAAAAGTTGTTGACAAGGGGATATGCTTGTGATAATATAATCACTGTTGCGGCGCTAATGAGTAACAACGAAGCAACAAGAACAATGAAAACTGAATG
>CACWQE010000033.1 GCA_902762905.1 uncultured Lachnospiraceae bacterium
TCAATGCAAGTGCTGACAGTCGCAAATGCCCCTCTTTGGAATCCAAATTTTTCTCTCCGAAGCTGAGGTTGGCACAATATACTGTCATTAGCATATACGTTGTGCTTATCGCCCACCCGAAGCGTCCGGCGTTAATAGGCTCCGGAACTTTAATTGTGGTTAAAATTGATACTTTGATTACAGAACATGATTGAGTGATAAATCACTTGAAATAGAAAAAACGGATATGAATTAAAGATGAGCACTTGTAATTGGTGCATATGCTTATAATTCATATCCGCTTTTCTTTATATAACAGGTTGAATAATTTCCTATTCTTGCATAATAATCAGAGATTACCATGAACCATATTAATAAATTGCTTTATTAATGTTCGTAATAATCAAGATATTTTCTGTTCCTATGGCTCAATATTACAGTAGATCACCTGCGCCAACGAAAGAACGGCTTCGGGGCTGGCGATAAGCATAGCGTAGTAGATTCTGATAGGAACAGCGCAAAACACAATAACGTAAATATCGGTTGCAAGGATATAACATCTATCATAAGCAGGTACTTCAGAACCGCCGGTACTTAGCGAGGTTTTTTCGAGCTTAGTACCGCTGCGAGTGATGAGTAGCGAGAGCGTGCCTGCGATGATATGTTATATCCAAAACAACCGATTCATAATCTAAATGTTTTGCGTGTCGGTTACTTACGCTGTGCTAGGGGACGGATTCCACAGGGCTTCAAATTCGGACACCGGCACCGGCTTGGAGAAATAATATCCCTGTGACACCGGGCATCCATGATCGTAAAGGAAATCAGCCTGCTCTTTGGTCTCTACACCCTCTGCAATGACATCTAATCCAAGATCGTTAGACATAGAGATGACATGGGAGACAATGGTCTGTCCGTTCTTATTCTCAAAACAGGTGTCTAAGAAAAGACGATCCATCTTAAGCACATCAAACGGTGTATTCTTTAACATACTGAGAGAGGAAAGACCAGAACCAAAATCATCCATCATAAGCGTGAAACCAGCTTCTTTGAAGGCATTGGCATATTGGATGGTTTCATCATTCTCAGCTGTTTCCGTAATCTCTATCTGTAATAATTCAATCGGAATATCATATTCTGCAATGAGATTCTTCATATATTCTACAATGTTGAATTTGCCAAGATAAGTCCGGGACACATTGATTGAGATCGGAACCGGAGTAATGCCCTCGTCGATCCATTTGCGTAACAGCATACACACAGATTCCCACATAAACTGATCTAACTTCAATATGAATCCATTCTTTTCAAAGATAGGAATAAAGGAATCCGGAGGAATGACCTGTTGGTTATCCGGTATCCAACGGACAAGTGCTTCGGCTCCAACAATCTCGGATTGTTCTTTGTTATAGCGATACTTTGGTTGTAAGAATACATGAAATTCATGATTTGCCAAAGCGGCATCTTCGATGTCCTCGATAAATGCAGTCTCGTTATGGATATCCTTCGGAATATCGTTATAGAAAGCAACATTTTTCATAACTGAGTTCTTGATATAAGTTCTGGCAATGCCTGCCTTGTCGCCACAGGTACGATAGTGTGTACTTGTACCTGGCACGATTGCAACACCATAGGACATACTGAATCGGATATTATTCCAACGCTGCAGCCGGGAGTCTAAAGTCTCAATAAAGGAGAGGATATCCTCTCTGGTTGTGTAATAGGTGACAATCTCAAAGAGATCAGCAGACAAACGGCAATAAATGTGATTGTTATCACACATTACCTTCAGTGTGTCTAGGACATATTGCAGGATCTGATCACCAATCTGGCTACCATGTACCTCGTTAATATAGCGGAATTTACGGATATCAAATTGGATAAATGCATATTCACGGCTTCGATCCCTGGACATAAATTCATCAATCCGGCTTATGAATATGATCGGGTTCTTGTCATTGGTAAATGTCTGGACAATCTGAAGATTCTGCAGCTCCCTTTCTCCCATCGCATATAATTTGCCGACGTAGGAACGTATACAACCGGTTTCATCCAAGTCCAAATAACAGGTCAGGGAGTATAATTTCTTCGGGGAAGGATCAATCTGTAAATGAAGGTCTGCAGAAAGCTCTGTCATATGAATTGGTTCCCGGGTTCCCTGTTCCATACGTTCATATAGATTCATAATCTTGCTACGATCCTCGTCACATACCCATTTCCCAGTGTATAATTCTTTTAATAAATCCTGTCTGGTGTTTTTTAGTTGTTCTGGAAGATACGGATTGGATTCTAAATAGCAGAAACCAGTCTGGATATTCTTATAAAAGTACATAGAATCAGAATGTTCCTGTCGGATTCTTGGCATATTAAGTAATTCTTTACGCATTGCTTCTTCCAAAAGACACCACCCTTTCTCTATGATCTGAATTCATTTCCAATAGAATAAGTATAACCATAAAAATCAATGTCTGACGTTAGGTTTTCTAATTACATAACAGTATAACACAAGAAAGAAAAGCTGAATATACTTTTTGGAAATATTTTATATTTTTATATAAATAAAAATATGGATTATTACGAAACAAATTACCTAAAATTAAGTTGTAGGATATTGTTTAGGGATAAACGGTGACAAGTTTTGGTGAATGTGATATCATAATCCATTAGAGTTGTTATCTAGTATATGGATAGGAGATAAAAAATGAAATTAACAGATTTTAACTATGATTTACCAGAAGAATTGATTGCACAGGACCCATTAGAGAAGAGAAGTGATTCCCGCCTGATGGTGGTAGGAAGAGAAGATGGCAGCATTACACATAAACATTTCTACGATATTATCGATTACCTGAATCCGGGTGATTGTCTAGTTATTAATGATACGAAGGTAATTCCTGCCCGATTGATGGGGGTAAAACCAGATACAGGAGCGTCCATTGAGGTGTTATTGTTAAAGCGGAAAGAAGAAAAGGTATGGGAGACACTTGTCAAACCGGGTAAGAAGATGAAGGTAGGAGCCAAAGTGGAATTTGGGGATGGCTTATTGACTGGCGAAGTAATTGATATTGTGGAGGAAGGCAATCGTCTGATCCGTTTTGAATATGAGGGAATCTGGGAAGAGTTGCTGGATCAGTTGGGACAGATGCCGTTGCCGCCATATATCACACATCAGTTAAAGGATAAGAACCGGTATCAGACAGTATATGCAGAGCATGAAGGCTCAGCGGCTGCACCAACGGCGGGTCTGCATTTTACAAAGGAATTATTGCAGCAGATCAAAGATAAGGGAGTAGACATTGCACATGTGACACTGCATGTTGGACTTGGAACCTTTCGTCCGGTGAAGGTAGATAATATCTTAGACCACCATATGCATTCGGAATTCTATATGGTAGATCAGGAGGCGGCGGATAAGATCAATGCCGCAAAAGCAAGAGGGAATCAAGTCATTTCAGTGGGAACAACGAGTACAAGAACGATTGAGTCGGTAGCCGATGAGAATGGATTCATGCGTGCGGCAAGCGGATGGACGGATATTTTCATTTATCCGGGATATCAGTTTAAGGTGGTAGATTCATTGATCACGAACTTCCATTTGCCGGAATCCACATTGCTGATGCTGGTATCTGCTTTATCAACGAGAGAGAATATGCTGCATGCATATGAGGTTGCTGTGCAGGAACGTTATCGTTTCTTCTCTTTTGGTGACGCTATGTTCATACAGAAAAGACAATAAATGTAAAAGAAAATGATAGGGACAAACCTAGTAAAATCAAGGGCTGCAACTGCTGGTTGACAAATTTCAAGGTAGACTTGGTAGAAGAAATACAGAGGAAATTATACGATGGGAAAAAATGAGCAAAAGGAGAAATTGAATATGAATTTATCAGAAAAGATTTTCAACGAACGCCGGAAGCTTGGTTTATCCCAGGAGCAGTTTGCAGAGAAAATGCAGATCAGTCGGCAGGCAGTTAGTAAATGGGAGTCGGGTCAGTCCACACCCGATCTGGATAAGATCGTTCTTATGAGTCAGATTTTTGGTGTGTCCACGGATTATCTGTTGAAAGAGGAGGATGATACAGTAGGGGATAATCAGATTGTTAGGGAAGTTGAGAATACAGATGCAGCGTTACGCGTGCTTACGAAAGATGAGAGCGATTCTTATATGGAAGAGAGAGAGAAATCGGGTAAACGGATTGCAATTGGAGTAAGCTTGTGCTTGCTAAGTCTTGCATTTTCCTGTATTGCGATTCTGATTGCAAAGGGAATGGGAGTACCAGAGGATATTCAGGATGCCGCTGCAGGAACAGTTATGTTCCTTCTGATCGGAACTGCAGTTATGTTATTTGTAATGTCTGGTCTGCGGCTTCATGTATATGAATATTTGGAAAAAGAAGATTTTATGCTTCCGGAGGATATCAAGCAGTTGATCATGGATAAGAAGAAAGCGTATCAGGAGAGGTTCAATATTCATATTACAGTGGGTGTTGTTCTGACAATTCTATCTGTTGTATTGTGTATGTTGGCAGAGACATTTCTGGCATACACAGCGGGGAAAGATTATACCGATGAGGTGCAGGGAGTGATCATGTTCAGCTTGCTTGCGATTGCTGTGTTTTTATTTGTTCGGGCAGGAATGCGTATGGGAACTTACGATATTTTATTGCAGGAGAAGGATTATAGCAAAGATAAGAAGCGGGCAAAAAGAGAGGGAGAAGACCGAATGGGTCTGATTGCAGGAATCTATTGGTGCCTGATGTGTGCTATTTATCTTGGGTTCAGTTTCTTAACAAATGATTGGGGAAGAAGCTGGATTTTGTGGCCGGTTGCGGGCTGTGTGTTTGGAGCGATTGCGGTTGCTGTTACAGTGAAACAATCGCACCGTTAAATGTTCACCCTGGCACAGCGTATCTATCTGTCCTTATTTACGCTGTGCAGGGAGTTGTGCTAATACGATTGCGATGAAGATGAGTACGCATCCCGACAATTCCTGTGCATTCATGGACTGTCCGAGCAGAATCCAGCCAGCGAGGACAGAGAATACGGATTCGAGACTCATCAGCAAAGAGGCAATGGTTGGATTGAGTCCGTTCTGTCCGACAATCTGCAAAGTATAACCTACACCACAGGATAAGGCACCGGCATATAGCAGAGGAATCCAGGCATTGATGCTGCCAAAAGCAGGAAGCCATGCCTGAATACCGGCGACAGAGTGCTGCATATCTGCAAAGAACATCGGAATCAATCCGAGAATACCGCATACAAAGAATTGCAGGCAGGACAACCGTACACCATCCACTAATGGAGAGAAGTGGTCAATGGTGAGAATATGGCAGGCAAATACAACGGCGCAGAGCAATACCAGCATATCCCGTGTCTGTAAAGAGAACCCACTCTCATCCATGCAGAGCAGATATAATCCTGCAACTGCAAGCACAACACCGATCCAGATCTTAAGTCCACAGTGTTTATGGAAGAACAGACCGAGAATCGGTACGATCAGTATATAACAGGCGGTGAAGAATCCGGCTTTGCCGGCAGGCACACCAAAATATAGCCCTAACTGTTGCAAGGTGGTTGCGGCAAACAGAATGCAACCACAACAGATACCTCCAATCAGGAGGTCTTTTTTTTGTTTTTGAGTTGGAGCGGGATTGCCGTTCTTGCAATCTAATATTTTAATGACCGGAAGCAGAAAGATACCGCCAATAAAGGAGCGGATGCAGTTAAAGGTATATGGTCCGATTGCTTCGGCTCCGGTTGTCTGTGCTACAAATGCAACACCCCAGATCAGGGCAGCAAGCACAAGAAAAAATGAATTTCTGATTTTATTTACTTTCATGATATTCTACCCTAATTTTCCCAAATCTTCATAGAAGGTCGGATAAGAGATATTGACACATTCGGCACCAAGAATCTCAGTATCTCCATCCGCAAGACCGCCGGCAATGGCAAAGCTCATAGCAATACGGTGATCGAGTTTGGAATCAATCGTAGCAGCATGAAGCGGCTTGCCGCCATGAATGATCATACCATCATCGGTTGCTTCAATATCAACTCCCATCGCTGACAGGTTATCGACCATAACATCAATCCGGTTGGATTCTTTGACTTTCAGTTCCTGGGCATCTTTGATCGTTGTCGTTCCATCAGCAAATGCTGCCATAATAGCGATAATCGGAATCTCATCGATCAGCTTCGGAATGATATCCCCCTCAATCGTGCATCCGTGAAGAGAACTTGTGCGGACCGTAATATCGGCGACGGGTTCCCCGACATCCTGCTTCACATTCGTAAGAGTAATATCTGCCCCCATGTTCCTGCACACGGTAAGAATACCGTCTCTGGTCGGATTGATCCCAACATTGCGGACCGTGATCTCGGAATTCGGTGTGATCAGTCCGGCAACAATGAAATATGCCGCAGAGGAAATATCCCCCGGAACATCAATATGCTGTGCGTGTAATTCCTTTGCGGGTGTGACGGTGGCAGTAGTGCCCTCACTCTTGATATCGACGCCAAAGGATTCAAACATCAATTCGGTATGATTTCTGGAAAGAGCAGGTTCTGTCACGCTGGTTGTTCCTTCTGCATATAGTCCGGCCAGCAGAATTGCTGACTTGACCTGTGCGGAAGCAACCGGGGAAGCGTAATGGATTCCGTGAAGATGACCACCGGATACGGTAAATGGCGCACATTGCTCTTTTTCTAAACTATGGAAAGAAGCTCCCATTAAGGAAAGAGGTTTCATAATCCGTCCCATCGGACGCTTGCGGATAGAAGCGTCTCCATCTACAGTAGAGGTAAAGGGCTGTGCGGCTAGAATACCAGACATTAATCTTGTCGTTGTACCACTGTTGCCGACATCCAAAATGGTGGCTGGAGCAGTAAGTCCATGTAAGCCGTTGCCATGTATACGTACGGTATTGGTAGAAGGATTATTCTCGATCTCTATGCCCATTTTTTGAAAACAAGAGATAGATGATAAGCAATCTGCCCCCTGTAAGAATCCGGTTACTTCGGTTGTACCCTTTGCAAGGGAGCCGAGCATAATACTTCTGTGTGAAATAGATTTGTCACCGGGAACGGTGAGTTCTCCACGTAATTGGTTAAAATGTCTGATCTGCATTGATGTTTCTCCTATCGTTCATAAACTGTATATTGATGCTGTTTTAACTGTTCTGCCGCAGCAATGGCGCTTTCATTATCATAGAAGGCAAGGCGTAACACACCTTCGTTATCTTCCCGGTTATGGGTAATGCCGATATTTTTCAGGTTGATTCCTGCATTGCCGATGATCGTAACGGCCTTGGCGATAGCATTTGGTTCATCCGGAATATCAATGTACACTTCGTAATTCATCCGAATCACTCCCGTTGCATGTTCTGGAATCGAATTGCGGTAATCTTTGGCATGGTCAAAGAACGAGTAGATTCCACGGGCGTCTTCGGACTCGATCGCTGTAATCATAGTATCTAATTCATTGCGAAATGTCTGTAAGCCTTTCACAACATTAGAAGGATTGCTCAACAGAATGTGCTCCCAGACAACCGGATTAGAAGAGGCAATTCGTGTAATATCTTTGAAACCGCCGGCTGCGAGTTGTTTGAGCATACCATTCTCATCATCCTGTGCGGCAACCAGATTCACCAAAGATGAGGCAATTACATGCGGTATATGACTGATATATGCAGTGATCTCGTCATGCCGTTCCGGACTATACAGGATTGGAATTGCACCGAGATCCTCGATAAATGTGCGGAAAGCGTCAACTTTATCTTCTGAAACAGTCTCAGAAGGTGTCACAAAGTAGTAAGCATTTTCAACCAGACGGTCGTGTGCTGCTTCATAACCGCTTCGTTCGGAACCGACCATTGGATGTCCACCAATGAAATAATTCTCTAACTTTTGATCGTGAATTGCCTGATAGATATCACTCTTCACGCTTCCTACATCGGTTAAGATGCAATCATCTTTCATGATCCGCTTTAATATAGGAAGATAAGCAATATTGTAATGTACCGGGGCACACAAAAAGATATAATCACAGTTATGCATTGCCTCGATCGAGGTTACAGTCTTAGATAAGGTATGATCTTCTAAGGCAAGCCGTAGGGCTTCCTGATCTACATCGTATCCTAATATCTCGGTATCGGGAAAGATGCGCCGGATGGACTTGGCGATGGAACCACCGATGAGTCCTAAACCGATAAATCCAATACTGAAATGTTCTTTTGTATTCATAGATTTCCACTCCATTTTCTTCATATTCTGATATACAGATATATAAGTATATATTACTATCTGCTTTTACTTCTTGTGTTGCTTAGATAATTTTTATTGCATTCATTGTAATATCAGAAAATGAATATGTCAACACTTTAAATTGCTAAAGTGGAAAATGCTCCGATAAAGCAAGAATATGTTTAATGATCTTTCAAAAGTGCCAGTTCTTCTGCTGAAAGAGGGCGGCTTTCTCCGATAGCAAGATCTTCCGGCAGTTGAAGAGAACCAAATTGAATACGCTTTAGGTAGAGTACCTCTTTACCAACAGTCTGAAACATGCGCTTTACCTGATGAAACTTTCCCTCATGCAGCGTTACTTCTATATAAGAAAGTTCTTCCTGTGTAATAGGAGCCTGTAATTGTGAGTTGTTGATGCGCTTTTGATAATCGGATAGAGCCGGCTGTCTTATTAACGCTTCTTCATAAGGATAGAAGGTAAGCGTGGCAGGCAGGGCGACATTAAGATCCTCATCACCGATCACCAGTCCTTTGGCAAATGCATCCACATCCGTATGATCTACAATTCCACGGACAATTGCAAAATAGGTCTTGTTTACATGCCGTTTGGGAGAAAGAAGACGATGGGCTAATGCTCCGTCATTGGTAATAAGAAGCAAACCTTCCGTATCTTTATCTAAGCGTCCGACCGGAGACAGGTCTTTGCGTGCACTCGGAATAAGGGACAACACAGTTGGAGCCGTATTGTCTTTCGTTGCACTGACGTATCCGGCAGGCTTATGTAATATGTAATATTCATATTGTTCTATGCGGATCTCTTCGCCCTGATACGTAATGGTGTCTGTTGATGGATCAATCTTGTATTCCGGTTTTTGAATGATCTCCCCATTGACCGTGACATAGCCTTTCTTTAATTCCTTTTTCACAATGGAGCGTGTACCGATTCCGGCATCCGCAAGATATTTATCAATTCGAATTGCAGCCATATAATATCTGTCTCCTTTATGGATCGTATATTGAAACATATTCCAATGGTTATTCGTTTGAATGTATAGCAGGATGGCAGCTTTCGTATAGGAGTTTCTTCTATATATAATAGGAAACTGGCAAAATACATAAAAACAGGTATAAATATTCCTACTATTGTACAAACTTGTAATGATATCTTAACATATTGTAGAAGGAAATCCTAGCACAATCTCTGATTACATGTACAAAAAGTACGAAAAATGGGGATTTCTGGGTAGAAAATGCCATATTGACATTTATTTTATTAAGTGTTATATTACAACTTGTAACAAGTTTGTAACATTTTGGTATGAGGTTTTAGATAACGTATTACTATTATGAAGTTTAGGATATTAACGAGGGGTAGGATTTCGGTGAAATCGTTTTGTTGATGGAGGAAAGAGACTATGCGACATAACAGAAGAGCAGTTATGACAGAACGCTATAAACTTTACATGAGAAAGAACATCTTCAATGGAAGATATTTTGTACGGAATGTGCAGATTGCACTTTGTGCGATTATATTGATCGGATTGGTAATTGGCGGTATTGTTCTTGCCAATTCTGGTACAAGCAGTAAGAAAGAGCTTGCAAAAGGCAATGATGTCAGTGCATTAGATGCCTTATTTGGTAATAGTGAAGAGATCACAACAGAAGAAGTAACAGAAGCAACAACCGAAGAGGCTCAGGTTGCTTTGGCAACCGAGGCAACAGAAGCTACAACAACAGAGGAACCTACGACAGAGCCGATCGTTGCTTATACCGAGCAGACAACGGTTGAGAGTCAGCCGGCCGGTGAGTTTGACAGCAAGTGTATCGCGAATGTAGAAGAGACTTTGAATGTTCGTAGCACGCCAAGTGCTGAGGGCGAATTTGTTGGTTCCATGAACCCTGGTGCGATTGCAATTGTGGAAGGTACAGAAGGTGACTGGACGAAGATTAAGTCTGGTGATGTAGAAGGATATGTGTTATCCCAGTATGTATTGACTGGTGAAAGTGCAGAAGAGTTTGCGAAGGATTATGTGACGTTACAGGGAACAGCCTTAGAAGATGGTGTGAATGTCAGAACCGAGCAGTCTACGGATGCGAATATTGTAACAGTATTGAACAAGGATGATACGATTACCGTATTATCAGATCCGAGAGAAGAACAGGCTGACACAGAGACAGCCACAACAGAGGAAGTAACTGAGGTCACAACACAGGAAGCTTCCAGTGAGACAGCAACCGAAGCAGATACACAGGTATCAACAGATGAAGCATCTAGTGAGGATGTTACCTCAGAGCAGGATACTGAGGTTGCAACACAGGATTCTACAGAAGCTGTTGCAACAGAAGAAGCAACCGAGGCAACTACAGAGAATACAGATACACAGTCTTCTGAGATTACATGGCTTCCGGTTATGTTAGCAGATGGCGAGACAGGTTATGTATCTGCGGATTTGGTAGATATTGATCGTTTGTATGAGATTGCAGTTTCTGCAGACGAATTACAGCGTAGAGAAGAAGAGAGATTAGCGGCAGAACAGGCAGCAGCCGAAGCGGCAGCGTTAGCAGCACAGCAGGCAACACAGACATCGACTCAGACAACAACTGCCAGCACGACAACAAGTACAAGTTCAAGCAGCAGTTCGAATACATCTTATCAGGGAGCAACCACAACTCCTGTAACCGCAACATCATCTGGTGAGTGTATCGGAACATTTACCGTGACTGCATATTGCGGATGTGAGAAGTGCAGCGGTGGTCATAATAAGACAGCAAGTGGAACAACTCCAACAGAGGGAAGAACCATTGCAGCCGACACCAGTATTCTTCCATTCGGTTCACAGGTTGTCATTGATGGCGTGGTATATACCGTAGAGGATCGCGGAAGCGGTGTGAACGGCAATCATATTGATATCTTCTTTGCAACACATGACAAGGCAATGGCATATGGAAGCAAGACCGTGAAGGTATATAAGTACTAATCGGATACAAAATATAGCGAGATAGAGAGAATCCCCGGCTTCGGTAAGAAGCCGGGGATTCTTGTGTTAGGATGAGCGGATATAACCGAATCTTACATTTGGGCGACAGATGATGACATCTGCCGTTTTTTTATGGGAAAATGTGGTAATATGACGTCTGATATCAGGAAAATGGCATGATACATGAAAAGAAAGTACCGATCAGTTTTCTGAAGGGGAAGGAGAATCATTTCTGAAAAAATTCATTGAAATCGCACTGGAAGATCTCCGTTAAGGCAATCAGCATCTCAACGGTGGGATTATTAAGACCATGTTCCACCTTGCTGAAAATACCGGTGTTGACTTTGATTCCGCGTAGCTGTAGCTGTGCAATGACATCGACCGCACGCATATGGCGTTCTTTGCGTAGGCGTATAATATTGGTTCCGATAACGGGATGACTCGTCTGGTTAAGCCGTTCAGACATGGATGTTTCCTCCTAATAAGTGTATTATTAATAATTCTATCCAAATTAAAAAATTTTTAGTGTCCAAAATAGAAGTTTTTATGTCCAAAATAGAAGCTATGTGGTACAATAAACATATAAGCGCAAATTAAAGGAGGAGAAAGTTGATATGAAAAACAGAAAGAAACAGATGATAGCCTGGATGTTGACGCTATTGCTGGTGTTGGGAATGGCACCGGATATGGGTGCGGTACAGGCAGCAAAGAAGATGGCGTTGAATAAGAAGAAGATCACCTTACAGGTAGGAGCCAATACGAAGCTTAAGGTGAAGACTGAAAACGATTGGCGAACAGACATTTATGGAAACGAATCCGATGGCGGTTACATTTCAAGAGGGTGTGACACAGATTGGAGATTCGGCATTTGATAACTGCGAGAATTTGAGTCAGCTAGAGTTGCCGGATTCCTTGAAGATAATCGGAGATACTGCATTTGGTGCGACCGATATTCAGACATTAGAGCTGCCGGCGCAGCTTAGCAAGATTGGGGAGTCGGCATTTAACGGTGTGACGTCATTATGCGAAGTGAGTTTTCCGGAGAATGGAGAATTTACGATTGGAAAGTATGCGTTCTATAATACCAGTCTGAAGGAGGTCACGTTGCCTGCCGGATGTACACAAGTCGGAGAGAAGGCATTTAACTGTGACCAGTGGCAAACAACACAACTGGTATCTGTTAAGATACAGAATGATAAGATCAATTTGTCGATCAATGTATTTTCAACTATAACGATTATTTATGCGAATGCCGGCTCGAATGGAGAGAAGTATGCGAAAGATAACAGTAACCGGTTTGAAGTGCTTCCGAAAGACGAGAACAAGGATGACGAGAATAAAAAAGAGGATGATAAGCCGACAGGAAATGATAAATCAGAAGAGGATGGTAAGCCGGCAGGAAATGATAAGACAGAAGCTTCTACTGAGGTGCCGGAGACGAAGCCGTCTGATTCGGGACGTAATAGTGCAGGTACAACGGAGTCTGCATTTAGAGAGAATCAGCCGGCAGAGGCGGTAGCCGGAACGCAGTATACGGTGGGTGAGTTCATCTATCAGATACAGGATGAAAAGACTGCATGGGTCGTAAGACCGGTTAAGAAAACAATTACGAAAGGAATCATACCGGACAAGGTGATGATTAACGGAATACAATATGCAGTAACCGGGATTGGCAGGAAAGCATTCTATCAGTGTAAGAAGCTTACGCAGATTAAGAGTGGCAATTCGCTCGGGATAGTTGGCAGTCAGGCATTTGCCGGATGCAGCCGCTTGAAGAAGATTACATTTGGAAAAGGACTGACAACCATTGGTGCGAAGTGCTTTATGGGTGACCGGAAATTAGCACAGGTTGTAATTCGTAGTAAGAAATTAAAGAAAGTTGGAAAAGGTTGTATGAAGAATACGAGCCGGAAGAATATTGTAGTTCCGGCAAGTAAGAAGGCAGCGTATCAGAAGCTGTTTCGGAAAGCGAGATGATGGAGAGGTATGTTGCAAAGCTTAAGAGCATGTTACAACTATTAAAAATAGAATCCTCTACCGGTTAATCGGTAAAGGATTCATAGGAATCATCCTCTGGCAGAGTGATAAAGTTATCATTCGGGTCGGAGGATTTTTTTTGGCTTGTAGAAGATTTCGTGGTTGCTTCTGTTGTAGCATTCCTCGTTTCCGTTGTGGTATCCGACGTGGTTGTCTGGCTGGTTGCGTTGGAGTGCATCGTTTCTGTAGTTTGCACAGAGGTACTCTGCGTGGTTGCTTCCGTGGTTTGCCCTATGGAAGGAGAGGTAGGAGTATCCGTAGTTGTTGGTCTTGAGAGTACAAGACGGTCTGGCCAGAATGGAACCGGATAACCACTGATTCCCAAGCTACAATAAAGAATCAATATAAGGAGGGCTGCTATGACCAGCACGATGGATGGTATGGTTGGTCTGGATTCGGAATGTGATTCCGGCAAGGCAGGAATCGAGGTCGGAAGTATGGTTTTGCCATCCATACTGGCGTAGCGGATGGTCTGAGAGACGTGTTCTTGTGTTACTGTGAGTGGTGGAATCCGTAATGCCTGATAGAGAGCGTCTATACTCTGGTAGCGATCTGCCGAAGCAAGCTGTAAGCCATGATAGATTACTTCTGCCTGCCAGCTCCGAATAGGTGCGTGATCCGTAAGAGAAGGGAGTGTGGCACCCTGTAAGCGTTCTAATGCATCGGTTGGAGGGAAGCCGGTTATGGTATAGTAGATGGTTGCACAGATACCATATACATCCGTCCAGGCACCTAGTTTGCCGGTAGGCAGATACTGCTCCGGTGGGGCATAGCCGGATTTCAGGATAACCGTTTTGTGGTCATTCGCCGCAGTGCTCTTCAAACTGGCAGATCCGAAGTCAATGAGATGAAGCTGATTATCAGTTCCGAGAATCAGGTTGTCAGGACTGATATCCCGATGGAGTAATCCTTTGTCGTGGATCTGAATGAGATCCTGCATGACGGGATATAGAAGTTCAATGAATTCATCAAAGGCAAGCGGCCCATTGTCGCTTATATATTGTTTCAGGGTAATGCCTTCGATATATTCCATAACAAGATAGACCGTGCCATTGGTTTCTAAGATATCTTTAATATTCACAATATGGGAAAGCAGTGGAAAGGCAGCTAAGATACTGGCTTCTGTTTGAAAATGCCGGCGGCCTTGTTCGAACAAAGCCTCCTGATGTGCGTAGGGAAGTACCTGTGTGTCATCCATCCGGTAAGCAAGAGCACCGGGGAAGTATTCTTTGATGGCTACCTTCTCATTGTTGGAAACATGGGTACAACAATACGTGATTCCAAAACCGCCTTCCCCGATCACATGGTCTATGATATAGTTGTCTGATATATGCATACCGCAGGCAAGAGCCCGGGATGAAAGGGTAGAAGCATCTGTCATAATGAGGAACTCCAGTCAAAATTAGAATTACACAAAGGAACAAATAGAAGGACACAATCCCCAATCTGAATCCGGTCATGATCGGATAAAGTGACCGAGTGTCCGGACGATACGGGGCGGTTGTTGTGATACACATTGTTGCCTTGGGCATTCAGTGTATAGTTATGCAGTTCGGCATCATAGATGAGGTTTGCATGGTTGCAACGGGATACGGTAGGTTCCTGAAAGAGAATGACATCCATACTGGTATCTCTTCCAATGTGGTTTTCTCCCATAAGCAGTGTAAAACAATCTCCAAGCATATGTCCCTGAATGCAGGTGAGCCAGCCTATAGGAAGCCGTTTGCCAGCCTTTGTGTAATGCTCTGTGAGTGAAGTGTCGGGAATGTAGGTATCCACATCTCGCGCAGTGTCTTCCTTGATCTGTATCTTTTCGTTGGCACAGTGCGGGCAGGTCCGTAATTTATCTCCATTATAAAAATGTCCGTTCGGACATGTGATCAGATTCATAAGTGATATGCCTCCTGTTGATGAGAATGATTCGTTATCGTAATTGAAAAACGGCGGTCTGATCTCCGAAGCAGAGCAGAGTGCCCGGTGTTAATACATATTCCTGATTCGGAATCAGCCGTGTCGTATGTTGTATGAAGGTTCCGTTTGTGGAATTGTCTACAATGGTATAGGTATGCGTATCCGAATGATAGGTCAAAGTACAATGAGTACGACTTACCATAGGAAGCTGAATAATGATATCACAGATATCGGCATCGCGTCCGAGCAGGATAGTCTGGTCATCCTGGAGCCGAATATAATAGTTGGCATAAGTTCCAGAGATACCGATCAATGTTCCGCCGGATGTTTTCTGTTGTAGATACTCCCGCATTTTCTTCTGGTACTGTCGACTGACCGGAATCCGGTTAGATGTGCCTTGGAGTATCAGTTCCTGATTGTCGTAGCTTATAATACTTGAGGGCAATACTAAGTAGCTTTGGTGGCAACGAATCAGTATGGGAAGATGTTCTTCTAAGGTACGAAGCTTCTCATAGCAAGTGTAGGAACCGGACGGGGTATGGATCGTAATCATTCGGTTATTGCTTTCAATATATAGAATGTCTGATATTGGAATCCGGGAGGATGCATCTTTTGTTACGATATGAAGCGAATCCGTCCCGAAGGAAAGTGTGCTCATGTATTATACCTCTTTCGTTTGGATAGAATTCCGTGTGTCATAGCCGCACACATAAATATGTAATATTGTACCATATTTTTGTGCATCGGACTAGGAGGATTGTAGAAAAGAGAAAATGATTGTTAAATAAAAATTGAGAATTTTTTATTGCATTTTTCATGATAATTACATATAATATAAATGAGCAAGAAAGCTTGCTTGATTTAAGTGCGTTGCTACTTTGAGTGCAAACCTTTAATTTAAGTGCTTCACTACTTTGAATGTGAAGAATCGTTAATTTCAGGGAGATAAGATTACTTATCTCCCTGTTTTGCTATATTACGGAGGAGAAAATATGGATTTTTACAATGGAAAAGTGAATTAAGAAAGTGTCTGCAATCCGCAATTGACTTAGCCGTACGGCCTGATATATAATATAAATATCAAAAATAAGCCGAACGGCTATTTTTATATCTGTCAAAATATAATTTAGCCGAACGGCTATATAATATGGAGGATGTATGAAGATAACAGATGCAAAGTCTTATGGGGAGGCAATTCGCAATCGAAGAAAAGAACTTGGTTATACACAGGCATATCTGGCTGAATTTACTGGATTCAGTGTAAGTTTTATATCGGATTTAGAGCGTGGAAAAGCAACAGCAGAGATTGGTAAAGCAATTTATCTGGCTAATCTGTTGGGGATGGATCTGTGTATGGAAAAGAGAGGATAGCGTTTTATGAGAAGATTGAATGTGTACATTGAGATACAGGGAAAACAGAATTATGTCGGCGTGATAGTTGGTGAGAGTTCTGAAGACGCACGGTTTACCTATGGGAAAGAATATAGTACGAATCCAATGTGTCATCCAATTTCTATACATCTTCCGTTTAGAGAGGAAGCATTTTCGATAGAAGAGACAAGGAATTTCTTTGAGGGATTGTTGCCGGAGGGCTTTACCAGAAGGTGTGTTGCCGGATGGGTTCATGCAGATGAAGGAGATTATCTTACGCTGTTGGCTTTGTTGGGAAAAGAATGTTTGGGGGCAATTCAGATTATTGAAGAGGGGGAGGACGTTCCGGATGCAGGATATCAGAGGCTTAAGATGGAACAAGTACAACAACTTGCAAAAGAAGGAGCATCGGAAGCCGCTGAATTGGTTACAAAAGCTCATTTATCTTTGACAGGAGCATCCGGAAAGGTGGGATTATATTATGATTCAGATAACAAAACATGGTATTTGCCAATAGGAGCAGCACCAAGTACACATATTGTGAAACAGAGTCATGTTCGTTTGGATGCCATTGTGACGAATGAACAATTATGCTTACAAGCTGCAAAGAATTTAGGAATTGAGGTACCGGATAGTTTTGTTGTTAATGTAGGAAAGGGGAGGGATGAAGACATCCTATTTGCAACAAAGAGATATGATCGTATTCTTTCGGATAATACAGAAAGAGTAGATGGATTTGTAGTTCCCTATCGTCTGCATCAGGAGGATTTTTCGCAGGCAATGGGGATTGCGGCAATTCATAAATATGAACGGAATCATTCGGGCTATATGAAGCAAATGTTTGAAATTCTTCGGCAACATTCTTCGGATCCGATTATGGATCAATTGAAATTATGGGATATTTGTGTATTTAATTATCTGATCGGCAATACAGATAATCACATTAAGAATGTATCATTACTTTATGGAGCGGATATGTTATCTATTCGATTAGCACCTGCATACGATATTGTGAGTACAGTGATATATAACGGCAGCACGACAGATATGGCGTTCTCTGTTGGACGTGAGTATGATATTTTTAAGATTAACAGGGAATGTTTTCGACAGGAAGCGGTAAATGTTGGATTAGGAGAGCGGATTGCCATGCAGCATTATGACCGTATGGCAGATAGAATAGAAATTGCATTGGATAATGCATGTGCAATGCTTATGAATCAGGGATTTGAACAGGCAGAAGATATTAAGAAACGTATTTTACAGGCACGCAGAGGGATAAATTACCAATAAAAAAGAAACGTATATGTAAATTTGTTGGGGATGGATCTGTGTATGGAAAAGAGAGGATAGCATGGCAGACAGGATATTGTTAGTGGAAGATGATTATGCATTAGCATTAGGAACAGAATATGCCTTACAGGCGGAAGGATATGAGGTTGTCAAAGCAGGCAGGGTAGAGCAGGCATACGAGATGCAGAGGGAAGAGGGACCGGATCTGATCCTTTTGGATGTGATGCTCCCGGATGGCAACGGATATGACTTTTGCCGGAGAATCCGGCAGGAAGGATGTCAGACGCCGATCATTTTCCTGACCGCAGTAGGGGAAGAAGTGAATATTGTACAGGGGTTAGAATGTGGAGCCGATGATTATGTGACCAAGCCGTATCGGGTGAAGGAACTGCTTTCCCGGATTGCAGCGAATCTTAGAAGATATCGGCTGACACAAAGAAATGTGGAGCCGGAAGGGTATCATTTTGGCCAGCATTGTTTCTATCCGAAGGAGTTTCGTCTGTATCGGAATGGGGAACTGGTAGATTGTACACCAAATGATCTAAGGTTACTTGGAGAATTGATTGCACATGAAGGTCAGGTGTTAGAGCGGGGACAGATATTAGAACGCTTATTTGATGCACAGGAATCCTTTGTGGATGATAATACATTGTCAGTCTATATGAAGCGTCTGCGTGGCAAGTTAGGAGAGGATGCAGAGTATATTGAGACAGTACGAGGAGTAGGTTATCGGTTTATAAGAAGAGGAGCAAACAATGGAAAGTGATTATGAACGAAAAGGGTATAAGAGGATTTATCTGATCGGGAGTATTTTGGCTGTTCTGGCTATGATCGTGTGGCTGTTTGTCCGGGATGGGGAACTATCGGTTACGGAATGGGGCTGTGTGATTATTCTTGGTGTTGTTCTGCTTGTCTTTTATCGGATATCCTATGGAAGAGTGAACAAGCTGTATGGCGAGATGGAGAAGCTTTCCGGGATGATGAATGAGGTGATGGAACAGGGCGGCGATATGGTAGAAGAGGAATACTATGAGGGTGCTGTTGGAATCCTGTATACGAATTTCTATAAGATGGTAGCAGTACTTCGGGAAAGCCGTGACCGGGAGATGAAGGAAAAGATCTTTCTGCGTGATATTATCTCGGATATATCCCATCAGTTAAAGACACCATTGGCATCTCTGAATGTATTTGTGGATCTGCTGCTTGAGGATAAGGTTGAAGATAGGGAAAAACAGCGACAGATTCTTTCGGAAGCATCAAACCAATTGAGCCGCATGGAGTGGATGGTACTTTCCATGTTGAAACTGGCGAGGATCGAGGCAGGTT
Source organism: uncultured Lachnospiraceae bacterium (assembly GCA_902762905.1). Classification (GTDB taxonomy): domain Bacteria; phylum Bacillota; class Clostridia; order Lachnospirales; family Lachnospiraceae; genus CAG-590. The sequence continues at coordinate 19,137 of CACWQE010000033.1, forward strand.
CCATTCAGTTTGAATATAAAGAGATTCCGTTATCACATATCTTCTTGCAGGCAGAAAATGGGGTCACTCATTTATTAGAGACAAAGCACCAGAAGCTGATAGTAGAAGGGGATGAGAAGGTCGAGCTTCTCTGTGATGGAGACTGGCTGACGGAGGCACTGATCAATCTGCTTAAGAATGCATCGGATTATTCAGGAGAGAATACGGACATCCGGCTTCGTGTAGAGCATACGAATGTGTATACCAGAATCTATGTGGAGGATGAGGGTGTCGGGATTCCGGAAGAAGAACTGGCGAATATCTTCAAACGTTTCTACCGGGTACATAATGAGGTCAATCCGAACAGTGTAGGAATCGGGTTATCCCTTGCAAAATCTATTGTAGAAGGAATGGGTGGCAGAATATCGGTCAAGAGTGAAGAGGGAAAAGGAACGTGCTTTTCTTTGACGTTTTGTAAGTAACCGAGTGAGGTGCAATCATAAGAATCCAAAAATTTTATATCTTCTGAAAAAAATATTCCATTTTTTTCTAATAGCATTTGTATATAATAAAATCATCAGATAAATTTTTTTCATCATAGTCTTCAGAGATGAGTGATTGGAAAGCAATCACTTGTCTCTGATTCCCCTCAAAACAGGGAGCAGATTTTATTATGATTTATGAATTGGAGGAGCACTGTTGCAAGATGGTGCAATGGGAATATGGGATACACAGCAGATCAGACAAGATATGATACGATGCAATATAACCGATGTGGAAAGAGTGGATTATTGTTGCCAATGCTTTCACTTGGTTTTTGGCATAACTTTGGTTCGAAAGATGATTATGAGAATATGAAGGCCATGTGCTTTACTGCCTTTGATCATGGAATTACACATTTTGATCTGGCAAATAACTATGGACCGGAATATGGTGCAGCAGAGAAGAGTCTTGGACGTATTATGAAAGAAGAGATGCATGCATACCGGGATGAGCTCATCATCAGTACAAAGGCGGGATATGACATGTGGGATGGACCATATGGTAACTGGGGCAGCCGCAAATATCTGATTGCAAGCTTGGATCAGAGCCTGCTTCGGATGGGATTAGATTATGTGGATATCTTCTATCATCACAGGATGGACCCGGAGACACCATTAGAAGAGACAATGCTTGCGTTAAGTCAGATTGTACAGAGCGGCAAGGCATTATATGTTGGTATCTCTAACTATGATGGCCCGACCATGAAGAAAGCAGCAGATATCCTAGAAAAGTTACATTGTCCATTTATTATTAACCAGAATCGGTATAGCATATTTGACCGGACGATTGAGAACAATGGATTGAAGCAGCAGGCACAGGAAAGCGGCAAAGGAATTATTGCATTTTCCCCATTAGCACAGGGAATGCTGACAGACAAATATATTCATGGCATTCCGGCAGACAGCCGCGTGGCGAAGGACGGACGTTATCTGCATGCATCGGATATTACAGAAGAGAAGGTGCATAAGGTGATAGCGTTGAATGAGATTGCAAAACAACGTGGTCAGACCCTGGCACAGATGGCACTTAGCTGGGTGCTGAAGGATGAGGATGTAACCAGCGTGTTGATCGGAGCATCCAAGCCGGAACAGATTTTAGAGAATTTGAAGATCGTAGGTGCGACAGCATTTACGGAAGAAGAATTAAAAGAGATAGATCAGATTTCCAAAATGTAAGTGTGTGTAATTTTATATATAGAGTTTTACTCTCCCTCCCCTTTTTAAGAGGCAATCGGTAGTAACCGGTTGCCTCTTTTTCTGTCAAGAAAGTATGGCGTTTTATATAAGAAAGTTGTGAATTTGACGAGAGAAAAATCAAGAATATGTAAAATATATTTATAAAATGCATAAAATTTCCACGATTCATAGAAAAATATTCTATGTTTTTCATAAAGGATCCGCCCTATAATAAGGACAGTCGATGGGACAGTAATAAAAAACAATTCATAAGGAGGAATGTTTTATGAAGAAAAACAAATTATTTGCAATGCTTGCAGTAGCAGCACTTTCAGTATCTATGGTAGGTTGTGGTTCTGGATCAACAGGTTCCACCAGTTCATCTGGATCTTCTGGATCTACAGCATCTACAAGTGGTGGTGCTAACAGTACCAAACCTTTGGTATGGTTCAACCGTCAGCCATCTAACAGTTCAACAGGCGAACTTGATATGACAGCATTGAACTTCAATGATAGTACATATTATGTAGGATTTGATGCAAATCAGGGTGCTGAACTTCAGGGTCAGATGGTAATGGATTACATCAAAGCCAATGCAGCAACAATCGATCGTAATGGTGACGGCGTGATCGGATATGTACTTGCAATTGGTGATATCGGACATAACGATTCAATCGCACGTACCCGTGGTGTTCGTGATGCATTAGGAACCGGTGTTGAGTCTTCCGGAGCAACAGACGCATCACCAGCAGGAACGAACACAGATGGATCTGCTACAGTTGTTCAGGATGCAACAGTTGATATTGATGGTACAACTTATACAATCCGTGAGTTAGCTTCTCAGGAAATGAAGAACTCAGCAGGAGCTACATGGGATGCAGCGACAGCAGGTAATGCAATTGGAACATGGTCAGCATCCTTTGGTGATGAGATTGACGTAGTTGTTTCTAATAACGATGGTATGGGAATGTCAATGTTCAATGCTTGGGCAAAAGATAACAAAGTTCCTACATTTGGTTACGATGCAAACAGTGATGCAGTAGCAGCCATTGCAGAAGGATACGGCGGAACTATTTCACAGCATGCAGACGTTCAGGCTTACCTTACATTAAGAGTACTTCGTAACGCATTAGACGGTGTAGATGTGGATACCGGTATTGGAACAGCAGATGAGGCTGGTAACCAGTTAGAGGAAGGCGTTGATTACAGATACAGCGAAGAAGAGAGATCTTACTACGCATTGAATGTAGCTGTAACAGCAGACAACTATCAGGATTTCACAGATTCTACCAAGGTTTATGATAAGGTTTCTAAGCAGCTTGATTCTTCATCAAGCCCAGAGAAGAAGGTTTGGTTAGACATTTACAATGCATCTGATAACTTCTTAAGCTCAACCTATCAGCCACTTCTTGAGAATTATGATGATCTTTTGAACTTAAATGTAGATTACATCGGTGGTGATGGACAGACAGAGTCTAACATTACAAACCGTCTTGGTAATCCAAGTGAGTATGATGCATTCGCAATCAACATGGTTAAGACAGATAATGCTTCATCTTACACATCAATTCTTCAGCAGTAAGATATAAATGAGTTGTATAAACTAGCCCAGAAGGGTGTCAGGAGATTCTTGATGCCCTTCTTTTTAGAAGGAGTAATGATATGGCAGAGGATAAGAAAGATATAATCTTATCGATTCGTGGCATGAGCAAATCATTCGGAAGAAACCGAGTTCTGGATCATATTAATTTGGATGTGAAAAAGGGCTCTATTATGGGTCTTATGGGTGAAAATGGTGCCGGCAAATCGACAATGATGAAGTGTCTTTTTGGTACCTATCAAAAAGACGAAGGTATAATAATATTAGATGGAAAAGAGATTAACTTTTCCGGTCCGAAGGATGCATTGGAAAATGGAGTAGCGATGGTTCATCAGGAATTGAATCAATGTCTGGAACGAAGTGTAATCGACAATCTGTTCCTTGGCCGCTATCCTAGAAATTCAGTAGGTATGATAGACGAGGCGCGGATGAAGAAAGAGGCATCCGATCTGTTCCGCCGGTTAGGTATTACAGTGAATCTGACAAAGCCAATGAAAAGTATGTCCGTTTCACAGCGTCAGATGTGCGAGATTGCAAAAGCAATTTCTTATAATGCGAAAGTAATCGTATTAGATGAGCCAACCTCGTCTTTGACTGCACCAGAAGTAGAAAAGCTCTTCAAAATGATGCGTCAGCTTCGTTCCCAAGGTATTTCCTTAATTTATATTTCACATAAAATGGATGAGATATTTGAAATTTGTGATCAGGTTTCCGTTCTTCGTGATGGTTCCCTTGTTATGACAAAGGATAGCAAAGATACCGATATGAACGAATTGATCTCCGCAATGGTTGGACGATCATTAGACAATCGTTTCCCACCAGTGGATAATAAGCCAGGCGACGTTGTATTATCTGTGGAGCATTTATCTACCAAGTATGCACCGAAGCTTCAGGATATTACCTTTGATGTTAAGAAGGGTGAGATATTTGGTCTTTATGGATTGGTCGGAGCTGGTCGTACAGAGCTTTTGGAAACTATATTTGGTATTCGTACAAGAGCTGCAGGACGTGTGTATTACAATGGAAAGCTTATGAACTTCCATTCTCCAAAAGATGCAATGGATCATGGTTTTGCCTTGATTACAGAGGAACGTAAGGCAGATGGACTTTTCTTAAAAGCAGATATTACATTTAATACAACGATTGCAAACATGAATCAGTACAAAGCAGGATTTGTCTTATCCCATGACCAGATGGTTCGCGCAACTGCTGAAGAGATCCGTGTTATGCATACCAAATGTATGGGACCGGATGACATGATCGCTAATCTTTCCGGTGGTAATCAGCAGAAGGTTATCTTTGGTAAATGGTTAGAGCGTTCACCAAACATCTTCATGATGGATGATCCAACCAGAGGTATTGATGTTGGTGCCAAGTACGAGATTTATGAATTGATCATTCAGATGGCCAAACAGGGTAAATCCATTATCGTAGTTTCCTCAGAAATGCCTGAGATTCTTGGAATTACCAATCGTATCGGAGTTATGTCGAACGGTCGTTTGTCCGGTATTGTGAATACAAAGGAAACCAATCAGGAAGAGTTATTAAGACTCAGTGCAAAATACTTGTAATAGAGAGGAGTACAGGATATGGGAAAAGATAATCGAATTCTTTCGGCTCAGGAAGAAGAGAAGCTTTTGAAGCCGATTGATGAATATGTAGGTAAAATACAGGAACAGATAGATGCATTACGCGTGGATGGTGCGGACAAGGTACAGACTTTGAAGACACACATCTCTCTTGCAAAAGAAGATAAGAATTATACAAAGGAAGAACGCGTTGCAGTTATCGAAAAAGATAAGGCAGAATTAGAAAAGGCAAAATCTGTTGAGAGTGCCAATAAAGATAAGATTGCAAAATTAATTGCAGATGCAGAGAAATACCTTGCAGATCATTATGATAAGGAATACTATCAGAAGGTAGTTGCAAGCTGTGAGGCAGAAAAAGAAATTGAGACAGCAGAGTATAAGAAAAAGCTAGAAAGTCTCAAGACAGAGCATGAACAGATCATTGCAAAGTTAAGCGATAAGCAGGAAATCAAAGATGAGAAGTATGTATATAAGAATCGTGTCTTTGATGCTCAGATGATACATGAATCCAAGCTGCAGGAGATTAAGGATAGAAAACATGATGCTTTTGCACATAAATATCATTTGATCGATCTGCTTCGTATGTCCAAATTCACGTTTGCACAGAAGCAGGCACAGAATTTTGAGAATTACAAGTATACATTTAATACTTCCCAGTTCTTATATAAGAATGGATTGTATATTGTAATTATCATGATATTCATCGCACTTTGTATCATTACACCAATTGTAAAGCATACACAGCTCTTTACCATGACGAATATTCTGAATATTTTGCAGCAGGCATCACCGCGTATGTTCTTGGCACTTGGTGTTGCAGGATTGATCTTGTTAACTGGTACGGATTTGTCAGTAGGCCGTATGGTTGGTATGGGTATGGTTACCGCAACCATTATCATGCATAACGGTATCAATACCGGTGCAGTGTTTGGTCATATATTTGATTTTTCCGGTATTCCGGCAGCAGGACGTGCGATTCTTGCACTTGTAGTATGCGTACTGTTTACAACGGTATTTGCGACAATTGCAGGATTCTTCATGGCAAAGTTCAAGATGCATCCATTTATTTCAACGATGGCGAATATGTTGATCATATTTGGTCTGGTAACATATGCAACAAAGGGTGTATCATTTGGTGCCATTGATGCAGCAATTCCGAATATGTTTATTCCTAGAATTGGTAATTTTCCAACAATCATTTTATGGGCAGTTGTAGCAATTATTGTAGTATGGTTCATTTGGAATAAGACGACCTTTGGTAAGAACTTATACGCAGTTGGAGGTAACCCGGAAGCGGCTGCTGTATCTGGTATCTCCGTATTTAAGGTAACACTTGGTGCGTTTATCTTAGCCGGTATTCTTTATGGATTTGGTTCATGGCTTGAGTGTAACCGAATGATTGGTTCCGGTAGTGCCGCATATGGACAAGGATGGGATATGGATGCCATTGCAGCCTGTGTAGTAGGTGGTGTATCCTTTACAGGTGGTATTGGTAAGATCTCTGGTGTTGTAACTGGTGTACTGATCTTTACATCCCTTACATATTCTCTTACGATCCTTGGTATTGATACCAACCTTCAGTTCATCTTTGAAGGTATCATCATTCTTGCAGCCGTAACACTTGACTGCTTGAAATATGTAAAGAAAAAATAATCCTTTGAAAATGAAAGGATGTTGCTTATGGCACGGATTTGTCGGTGGATGAATCCGTGCCATAATTGTATATTTAAAAGAATTGAAATGTTTGTTATAATGAACGCATAAGAATTTTTCGGAGGTATCAGATACGAAAGCTATGGAAACGTTAACATATAAAGTACTTCTTGTGGACGATGAAGCAGATGTTATGGATGTCATTGAACATAAGATCAATTGGGAAGAATTTGGCTTTACGGTAATTGGCAAGGCACAGAATGGAATGAAGGCATTAGAGATTGCAGAGAAGACACAGCCGGATGTTGTAATTACAGATATCAAGATGCCGTATATGGATGGGTTGGAATTGTCACGCAGATTGAGAAAGGAAAATCCTGGTATTCGAATTATGATACTGACCGGATTTGATGAATTTGAATATGCAAAAGAAGCGGTTCATCTCGAGGTGGAAGAGTATGTGCTGAAGCCGGTCAATGCGGAGGAACTTTCAAAATGCATGATCCGGGTAAAAGAGAGTCTGGATCGGGAACGGGATGAGAAGTTAAATATCAAGAAATTGGAGCAGTACTATATGGAATCCCTGAAGGTGTTGCAGATCAATTTCTTAAGCTCATTGATTGAAGGAAGAGTGCAGGATGAGGATATTGATAAATTCCTGAAAGATTATCAGATATCTTTAACAGGACCTGCATTTTGCTGTGTGGTGTTTCATGCATCGGAGAATCATATTCCAGATAACATGACAGCACCTCTTCTTACGATGTCGGTTCAGCGTGAAGCAAAAGAAAAGTTAGAAGAGGAGTGGAAAAGCGAGATATTCACTTATCTTGGTAATGTAGTGATGATTGCGGAATTGAAGTCAGAAGAAGATGTATCGAGATTAACAGATGCCTGCGACTGGTTTTGTAAATGGGCAGAGCGTTTCTTAGGTGGTGTTCTCACTGCGGGAATTGGAAAGGTATGCGATGATCTGCATACGATTAATATATCTTATGAGAGTGCGAGAGAAGCTGTTTCTTACCGTGTGCTTTATGGTGCCGGCCGTTCGATCAATATTGGAGATATTGCACCCAAAGGGCAGGCATTATCAATGCAGATTGAAGACATTGAGATGAACAATCTGTTCAAAGCGATTCATCTTGGTGTGCGGGAAGACATTGAAAAAGCAGTTATGGATATGGTGAAACGGTTACAGGAAAATGCACAGACGGTCACACAGTATAATTTTGCAGCTTTGGAGATTGTAGGGCACTTATACCGCTTCTGTGGGAATAACTATATGAAATTCGAAGACCACATTGGGGATGTGAAGAATCCTTATGAAGCAGTCCCGCAGATGGATGATAGCACATTTACGAATTGGATCATTCATGTGGCGCTGTCGATCAGTGAGGAACTGAAGAATGCACGAACCTCCTCTTTACGATATCTGATCACGGAAGCGAAAAATATTGTCCGGGATGATTATGCAGACTGTGATCTGTCATTGGATGTGGTATGTAATAAGCTTGGAGTATCGAACTCTTACTTTTCCTCTGTTTTCAAAAAGGAAGCAGGGCAGTCATTTATCAGTTACCTGACTGAATACAGAATGACACAGGCATTACATCTGATTTTGGAAACGAATGAAAAAAGTTATGAGATTGCGGAGCATGTTGGCTATGCAGATGCAAATTATTTCAGCTATGTTTTCAAACGCCAATATGGAATGTCACCGGCAAAATACCGTTCAGAACATACAAGGAAATAACATATGATTAGAAAAATAGTGAAACGAGAATTTGATATTCAATCCATGATTATGGCAGTGCTTACCATGCTGACAGTGGTTACGTCTGTCCTAATGGGATTTTTGTTATATAACCGATATGGAAATGCATCACGACAGATTGAATTGCGTGATACACAAAGATTGTTAGAAAGTACAGCTACTTCCATTGAGACTTATCTGCGTAATATGCGTCAGATTGAAGATACGATCAATTACAGTGTCATTCAGGAGTTGGATGTTTCCGATGCACAATTCAATCAGGAATTAAGTCTTCTTTATGAGACGAATAAAGATAAGATTCAGAGCGTTGTGCTGTGTGATGACAATGGGCAGCTGATTGCAGCGGAGCCGGTTATTGTACAGAAAGAAGGAGTAGATATATCCGAACAATCGTGGTTCCGTGTGGCAGTTGGGGAAATTGAGAATATGCATTTCTCGGTGCCGCATATTCAGAATCTGTTTGAGGATGATTCTTACCGCTATCACCGGGTGATATCTTTGAGTCGTTCTGTGGATATTATTGATGGTGATAAACCAAGAAATGGTGTACTGTTGGTGGATATGAAATATTCCAACATATCCGATATTCTTGACCGTATCAATCGGGAGAATAAGGAATGTTATTATTATCTGTGTGATGGGGATGGTAATATTATATATCATCCACATGCAATGGAGTTATTCCGTGGATTGTTCGAAGAGAATAATATGGATGTTGCAGATTACAAAGATGGCATCTACGATGACAAGATTAATGGAGAGAAGAGGAAAGTGATTGTCAGTACGATACCTTATACCGGTTGGAAATTAGTCGGAGTAGTTTCCCAGAATGCGAAGACGGATAGTCTGTCCCGTTTCCGGTATTATATCATGTCGATCATTACACTCCTGATCATGATGAATCTGCTTGTGAATCGAATCATAACGAAAAAGATATCAAGTCCGATATTGAGATTAGACAATTCGGTGAAAGCATATGAAGCGGGTGAAAAACCGAATATCTATATTGGGGGATCGTCGGAGATCCGGCATCTTGGACATTCCGTTCAAAAGTCTTATGAGCAGATAGAAAGTCTGATGAGGGAGATTGTGGATCAGCAGAATAAGCGGAGAAAGAGTGAGATTGATGCACTACAGAGCCAGATTCATCCGCATTTTCTGTATAACACATTGGAATCTATTACATGGATGATAGAGGGTAATCGGAATAAAGATGCGGTATTTATGATCTCTGAGCTTGCCAAATTATTCCGGATCAGTCTGTCTAAAGGCAAGACAATTATCAGCATAGAAGATGAACTGCAGCATTGCCGGAGTTATATGAACATTCAAAAATACAGATATCGTGAGAAGTTCGCAGTGCAATATGATATCGATGAGGAACTCTATTCGTATTGTACGGTTAAGCTGATCTTACAGCCAATCTTGGAAAATGCCATCTATTATGGAGTTGGTGATATGGATGAGGATGACGAACCGATGATTACGGTGAAAGGATATAGAGAAGAGAATGATATCTATCTTTGCGTGGAAGATAACGGAATGGGAATGCGGGAAGAGGATGTGAAGAATATTCTTACGGATAACCAAAAAGTGCCAAAGCATGGTTCCGGAGTAGGACTGATTAATGTGCATGCCCGAATTCAATTGATGTTTGGAGAACAATATGGTCTTCACGTTGAGAGTGAGGCAGATGAAGGAACGGTTGTGACAATACATTTGCCTGCCATACCATTTACGAAGGAAAATTGTGAAGAGTTAGAGAAAACCGATATCTGGAAAGGATAAGAAATATGAAAAAGAATAAAGCAACCTTTCTGATTGTTGAGATCTGTCTGGCGATATTAGTAGTCTTTTTTGTCAAACATATTTTTGAAGATGACGAACCTCAGAAACGAATTGCTGTCATTATAGATAATTCAGGAGCAGAGAAGTGGGATTCTTTTGTCAACGGTCTAAAACAGGCAGCGGCTGTGGAAAATGTTCATCTGATTGTCTGTAATACAGATGAAATTGAAAATGCTGAGGAGCAAAGAAATCTGATCAGGGAACAGTTAGATAATGGTGCAGATGCATTTATCATACAGGCAGCACCGGGGGCGGATGTACTTAAGATGCTTCAGACGACGAATCAGACGAAACCGGTAGTGATCGTTGCAAATGATGTGTATGAAAAGAATACAGATGACAATACGAATGTAGAATCCGGTCTTCCGATTATTATGCCGGATAATTATAAGATGGGATACCAACTTGGTTTGGAAATTCTGAAACAAAACAATAATGATATCAAAGGAAAAACAGTAGGGATTGTAAGTGGGCTTAAAGACACGGAAAGTGCAGAAGACCGGAGACAAGGGTTAATAGATGCACTGTCAGATGCCGGTTGTGAGTTCACGTTTGATATCTATACAACAAGCGGAGAAGATGCAGCATCTACGATAAAGCGATATGATACAGTAGATTATATGGCGGTACTTGAGACAAATGCGTTAGAGCAGATTGGACAGGCAAACACGGAAGATAATAGGAAACGAACCAAGGTGTATGGAATTGGACACAGCATGAAATGTGTTTACTACGTAGATGATGGATTAGTGGATAGTCTCGTGATGTCGGATGGGTATGATATGGGATACCGGAGTGTGGTTGAGCTTGCACGTTTATTTGAAAATCGATTCCATTCCATTACCAGTTATACTACAGATTACAGGGTAATCAATAAGGACGACATATTCAAGGAAGAGACGCAGACATTCCTTCAGACTTGTGAATAGTATTGCTGTTAGGAGGCAAAGAATGAGACACTACAATAAAAATATATGGATCGTTTTGCTTGTGATGATGGCACTTTTATCCGGTTGTACCAAGCAGGAGACAGAAACGCATAAGACATTACGGGTGGGTGTTGTATTATACACACAAGATGATCCCTTTATCAATGCTTTGGCAGATTGTCTGAAGGCAAATTTTGAGGAGAAGGAATCGGATGATCTGAAGATTATCATGACGGTTCGGGATGGAAAGAATGACCAATCGGAGCAGAATGACGTGGTACAGGAAATTATTGATGCCGGCTGTGACGTGCTATGCGTAGGTCTTGTAGATCGGACAGAGCCGTCAGATATTATTGAAATGGCACAAACGGAAGATATTCCGGTCCTCTTTTTTAACAGAGAGCCGGTTCGGGAAGATATCATGCAATGGGATCAGTTGTATTATGTTGGAGCAGAAGCAGAACAGTCCGGTTCGATACAGGGCGAACTGGCTGCGGATCTTATACAAGACAACAAAGGGATTGATCGGAATCGGGATGGTAAGATACAATACGTGATATTGGAAGGCGAAGCAGGTCATCAGGATACGATCATACGTACAGATAGTGTTGTGGAGACTTTGATGGACAAAGGAATCCAACTTGAGAAACTTAGCTATCAATTTGCAGATTGGAAACGGTCGCAGGCAGAGAATAAAATGACACAGTTGATCGATCAATATGGGGACGAGATAGAATTGGTATTGTCCAATAACGATGAGATGGCATTGGGTGCTGTTAACGCTTACGATAAGCTTGACTATACAGAAGAGAAACGACCGGCTATTTTCGGAATTGATGGGTTAGAGGATGCATTAGATGCTGTACAACAGGGAACGATACAGGGAACGGTCTATAACGACAAGGAGGGTCAGGCTGCACAGATTGCCAATCTTGCACTGGATCTGTTCCAGAATAACTCGTTGGCACAGTATAATTTTCAGGATGAGCGATACATTTTTCTGCCGTATCAAAAGGTGGACGCATCCAATGTTGAAGATTATCAGAAACAGTAAATATTGGGAAAGGATATACAGAATATGAGTCAGATACAAGAAGCGGATTGGACGGTGAATTACTATACCGAGTTAGATCCGGAAAAGCGACAGGTTATATTAAAAGAACATATGGAAGAACCACCGACCGAAGCGGATGCGTACCGGCAAAGATTATGGGTTGCCAGATATGGAAAAAGAAGACCGAAAAATGATGCATTTGTCGGTTATCTTATGAGTCTCAAATATATTGCAGAGAGTGGAAGTGTTGATCTTGGGGGACAGAAAAAGAAACTTGCAGCCGAAGTGATTCACGGTCTGGATCTATATGAGATTGAGAAGCAAAGTGAGGAGCATAAGGCGATTCTGTATGTAGAACTTAAGAATACCTGTCTGAAGTATATTGATATCAGTGCAAAGGGACGTGGATTTACATCAGTTCTGTTTGGTATGGGTCAGTTGGATGATGAAAGTGTAGCGAAGAAGATTGCAGACCAGTTAAGTACGGTAGTATATACCGCACCACATATACTTCATATGGAGAAAGAATTTGCTTTTTTGCAAAAGGCGGCAGTGGATGCATTTCGTTCGGTATATCCGAACAGGGAACATTTTCTCAAAAAAAGTTAACAACAAGACATCTTCGTCAGGCATGGAGAAACAGGTTTTAGTTTGATGTTATCAGTGATATGGAGGAGATACGATGCAGATATTTGTAGATGCAGATGCATGTCCGGTGGTAGATATTGTGGAGTCTGTTGCAGAAAAATATCATGTTCCGGTTACGCTGTTATGTGATACGAACCATGTATTGCAATCGGACTATAGCGAGGTCATTGTGGTGGGTGCCGGAGCAGATGCGGTGGATTATAAGCTGATCAGCATTTGCCACAAAGGAGATATTGTGGTTTCCCAGGATTACGGAGTGGCAGCCATGGCGTTAGGAAAGGGTGCTTATGCCATTCATCAGTCTGGAAAATGGTACACGGACGATAATATCGACCAGATGTTGATGGAACGACACCTGAATAAGAAGGCGAGAAGGAGCTCACATAAGAATCATATGAAGGGGCCAAGAAAGAGAACGGCAGAGGATGATGAAAGATTTGAAAAGTCGTTTGAGCAGCTTGTGTTGAAAGTGAGGGAACAAGCATAATAAGTTATCTTACAATATTGTAAGAATCCCTGTCACGGAAATGTAATCTTGATCTTATATAATAAAGATATCACAAGAGAGTGGTATCTTTTTTTGTTACCATTTTTATCGTTAGACGACCACACCGAATTGGCATCGGGCATGGCGAATCATGTCAGGCATAGGGACGATGAAATTCTGGCATAGTGTAGATTGCGGGTGGATACTTGTATGTGATAACAAGTGCGACCTTTATGCTGTGGAAGTGAGACTCAGCAAGAATCGAAGCCCTCAAGCTGAGATTTCTTGTGTGTTTGAGGCTCGCTGGAACGGGTAGCATAACCGGAGCACGGTTATCATCTACAAGTACCACCCGCTCATACCACCAGAAATTCATCGTCCCCATTCCAGACATGGAGGGAAATATTTTAAAGGAGAGAGAAAGCATGAAAGACTACAAACAACTTGCCATCCGTTATCTTAAGATGAACCGGCGTCGAAGTCTTGTCACCATCTTAGGTGCCGTGATTGCAACCATGGTTTTATATTGTATTCTGAATCTAGGCTGGAGCAAGTTATTACAATACCGGGAGCAGATTCGGGAACAGGGCGATTACGAGATTATATTATTTACGGAAACGCAACAGCAGATTGAGGCAATTCTTGCGGATGACCGGGTAAAGGATGCGTATGTGGGTTCTTATTATTACTATGATTATAATGAGCCGGTGACCTATGATAATGCCCTATATCTGAATACGAAACAGCCATATCAGATGGATAAGATCATGGAGCAGTTAAAGACCGATTACGGAGTAGAGGGAGAAGAGAATTATGAACTTGCATGGACTTACATGCAGGGAGATGATGAAAACACCGTGCTGATCTCTACGTTGACCATTCTTTTGATTTCTTTTATTTTTGCCATATTCGGAGTAGGAATTGTAAGAAACTCTATTCAGTTATCGACATTAGAACAGTTGAAGGATTACGGGAATCTCCGGTGCATTGGTGCAACAAAGAAAGAATTAAAGAAAATTGTGTATTGTGAAGGTATGATATTGGAATTGACAGGAATGGCGATCGGGGTTGTGGCTGGAACAATCGCAACCTTGTTGATCGGACATTTTGCATTGAAGATAACCGCAGGATTTCATTGGATTCCGATTGTGCCAATTCTGGTCGCATTTTTGGGAGATCTCTATTTTGCGATGGAGGAGAACTGTAAGCTGATCGCGAACATGTCACCGGTCAGTGCAATCCGGGGAGAATACCGGATACATAAAGAAAAGATTAAGGTAAGAAAGAGCAGAATATTTGGAAAATTATTTGGTGTAGAAGGTGATTATGCCTATAAGAGCATTATGCGTAATCCGGGCAGATTCATGAAGACAGTGTGGTCAATTGGAATTGGTATGGGGGCATTTATTCTGATCATGGGATTTGCATCTTCTGTGCAGCGTGTTGTGAAAGATCAGGAGAAACAATGGAAATACTATCATATCTATTATGCAGGTACATATGGTCCTACGGTAACTTTAGAGGAGGCGCGTGAGGGAGTACCTCCTACAAGATATTTGGAAAAGATATCAAAGTTGGATGGGGTCACAGATGCTAAGAAAGTCTATCGTGCTTCGGTCTTTTTGAAAGATTACAATGAGTTCTATGGACATACTACGGATAAGTATCGAACAGAGGCGGAATATGGGGCTTGGATTGAGGAAGAATTAAATGATGCGAAAGAAAAACATCCGATTATAGAAAATGCGATATCGGAGATAATATGTGACGGATACGATGATCAAGATTATGCAAGGTATCAGAAAGCTTTAGTGGCGGGCACTTTGGATGTCAGTGATCATGGTATTGTGTTAGTCAATCATGACCGGGTGCATTTGGCGGATTCCGAGATCTATTCAGAGGATACAGTGGTATCTGAATATCGGGAGATGGATTTTACGGATTATCAGGTGGGAGATACGATTGATCTGGTAGATATGGAGCAATATTATACACGGGCCAATGAGAAACTGGTCACATTGAAAAAGGAATATCAGGACGGATTAGAGGAAGTGTCTAAGCAATGCCGGCAAAAAGAGATCACTGAGGATGAGAAAGCAGATCAGGAAGCTGAGCTTGCTTATACTTATCATAGTGGGGTAGCAGAAGCAATTCGTGACATTAAGAAAGAACTTGTTGAAGAAGGTGCGTATACAACGTATACGATTGAGGGAATTGTGAATGAAGATGTCAACATGTATAGCGAGGAGAGTATTCATTTTGTACTTCCCCTTGAGCAATTCTATAAATTGACGGGAACCGATGAAAGTATGTCCGTTGGTATGCGGTATCATTTTAAGCATTTTTCATATAATCAATTCAACAAAATAGAAGCAGAAATGAATATGAATTCGGATATAGGAATCGGTTATGAGGAACCATCCTATGCGATGATATTCGGAATGCTTGAAGGATTCAAAAAAGTGATCTTAGGTGGCATATTGATCATTGTCTTTGTGATAACAATGACCACATTAAATATTATGAATACGACGGCAAGCAGCCTATATCTCAGAAAAAAAGAATTTGCTCAGCTTCGGGTGATCGGCATGTCAAAGAAACGATTGACCAAAATGGTCATGTTAGAAGGTGTGATCGCTACGATTGTAGCAAATATCATCGGAATTGTGATCGGTGTTTTGTTAAGTTATGGATTCTTCCGTTTAGTGATCACAGCATTATTTGGATATGAATACAGTATTTCTTTACTAGGAATTGTCATTGGAATGGCGGTATCGGTATTGATCCTGTGTGGCTCTGTGTATTTGCCGCTGCGGGGATTAAAACAGGATGTAGCGACAGACTTGGCAACAGGCGGAGAATAGAGATTGGAGGATAAGAATATGGATATTGTAACGATGGAACAGGTCACAAAGGTATATGGAGAAAATGAGACAAGAGTCTGGGGATTACATAATGTAGATCTGACTGTGGAAAAAGGTGAGACATTAGCGATTGTAGGAGCTTCCGGTTCGGGTAAGTCTACTCTGCTGCATGTGATGGGTGGTGTGGATGCGCCGACAAGTGGCAGGATTGTGGTAGACGGTAAGGATATTACAAAGATGAATGATGAGCAGATGTCAGTGTTTCGAAGGAGAAAGATCGGATTTGTGTTTCAGGCATATCATTTGATCCCTGTATTATCGGTAGAGGAAAATATCATGATGCCGATTCTGTTAGATCACAGAAAACCGGATAAGGAGTATGTGGAACATATTATGGAATTATTAGGAATCATTGATCGGAGAAAACATTTACCGAATCAGCTATCCGGTGGTCAGCAACAGCGCGCAGCTATTGCAAGGGCATTAGCAAACCGTCCTGCTTTGATCTTAGCAGACGAACCTACCGGAGCATTGGATTCGAAAAACGGTAACGAGGTTATTGCCTTGTTACAGAATTCAGTGAAGCAATTGAACCAGACGTTGGTGCTGATCACACATAATATTGATCTGGCAAGAGAGGCAGACCGGATCGTGAAGATTGCAGATGGAGAGATTGTGGAGTAGGAGGCAGCATATGAGCAGAAGAAAAAAATGGGCGGCATTCGGATTATGTCTGTTGTTAGTATCTGCATTATGGAATCCTGTGAGTGTTCGGGCAACGAATATGGAAACGTCGGATACATCAGATATTATGGCGGGGACAGACACAGATATTGCAATCAGTAAGGTGAAAATGGATGGTCAGCAGGCGGGAGAGAAAGTGACTGTGTCTTTTCAGGCAGGAATTGATAACAGTAATCGGAATTATAAGGTTATGAATATTACAAAGATTGTTCCGGTGTTAGATGAGTCATTTCCGTTTGAGACGGATAACGAGGCATATAAAGTGATCAATGCCTCCGGAGCATCTGTAGATGCATCCTATAGTTTTACTGCCAAAGAGAATTTAGAGACGGGCTATTATCCGGTGGCTTTTTCAATCACCTATGACCGACAGGCAGAGGATGGGACTGTTACTACATATTATGTGATAAAGTCAATCAGTGTAAAGATTCAGGCGAAGGAAGAAAGTGAATCTTCAGATGGGGATATTTCATTGAAAGTGAAGTCGGCACCATCTGGAACTTATGGAAAGACCTGTAATGTGACATTTCAGACGAAAGCAAAGAAAGGCAAGATCTTAAGCGTGACACCGGTTGTTACAGATGGATTCCCGTTTGAGACGGAAAAAGATGCGTATCGTTCCATTACATCAAAGGGAACCGCCTCTTTGAAATGCGATTATACATTTAAAGTCAGAGAGGATGTTATGACAGGGTATCAGATGGTGTCCTTTCTGGTGAAATACCAAAAAGATGGTAAGACATATGAGGTGACGCGTTCGCTTAATGTGAAACTGACCGGAAAGAAAAGTGATTCTCAAAATGGTTCTGGTGGGACTGGGAACACCAGTACCCCAAGACTTATGGTAGCCGGGTATGACTTAGGAAAGGATACGATATATGCCAATGAATCATTTACATTAACGCTGCATATGGAGAATACTGCAAAAAGTACGATCTCCAATATCAAACTTTCCTTAGGAAGTGAGGAAAGCCAGTTTGTTCCAGAAGATGGAGTGGGAAGTAAATTTATTGAGAGCATGGGGGCAGGTGAAAAACTGGATATTACCTTTCAGATCAAGCCGCTTTCTGGCTTGGAGGAGAAGAGTTATCCATTGGTGATCAAGAGCGAGTATGAAAATGGAAAGGCAGAAGCATTTAGCGCAGAGGATACATTATATGTTCCAGTTTATCTGCGTCAGAGATTATCAATAACAGATGTATATTTGACACAGGATTCCTATGAGGTTGGGGACATGGTGGAAGTGAGTGCAACCGTGAATAACCTAGGAGAAGGGAATCTATATAATGTGACCGTATATCTGTCAGGTGATAATGTTGAGGAGAATTCCTCTTATGTTGGGAATGTAGAGCCGGGAAAGAGTGGAACCGCAGATATTTTAGCGAAAGCAACAGTTGTTACGGATGGAGCATATACAAAGAATCAAATGCTGATTACATACGAGGATAAAGATGGAAATGTGCAGGAAGAAAGTGTAAAGATTGATCTGCATGTGAACGAGCCTGTTTATGACAATTTAGAAAAGGTCAAGACATCGAAGGATTCTTCTGACATCGTGAAAAAGATAGGAAGCGGTGTTATTGCCGTTGTTCTAATTGCAGGTATTGGTTATGTTGTGTTCCGAAGAAGAAAGAGAAAACAGCAGATTCTGGATGAATTCATAGAGAATGGGTCAAATGTAGAATGAGGTGAGAAGGGTATGACGTGGATATGGCATATGTGTATAACGAATATGAAACAAAGAGGAGTACGTACACTGCTTACCATTCTTGGTGTGGTGATTGGTGTTATATCCATTGTGTCCCTGCTTGCAATTGGAATTGGTGTAAAGAGAGAACTTTTGTCTACGGTAGAGCAGACGGGAAGTGTGACCGAGATTGTAATCTACGGACAGACGGAGGGAAAGAGGAAAAATCAGATGTTGACGGATCGAAAGCTGACAGAACTTACACAGATGGAGCATGTGTCAGAGATCTATCCAAGACAGACTATGACAACGATTGCACAGTACGGACATTATACGGGTTATGTACAGCTGATTGCACTTCCAGATGCTTATCTGCAACAAATGAAAGTGAAGAAGGGAGCGATTCCTTCAGCAAATGGAAGAAAGCCGGAATTATTAATAGGAAAGAATGTAATGGATCTCTTTTTTAATTCCAATACAGGAGCCGGTTACACAGATTCTTCGGAGGCAGACAAGGATCTGGTCAAGCAGAGTCTGGATATTGCGTTAGATATGGAAGAAGGGGCAGAGAAACATCGGATGACCATATGTGGAATCACGGATACCATGTCATATGATATATACTGTAATCTGGGGGTTATGCAGAAATATCTGAAACAAAATAAAGTAGATGGCGTAGTAGCAGGACAACCGTTAGATGCGAATGGAGAGCCATATACAGAATGGATTTATGACAGTGCGATCATTAAGGTAGAAGATACATCCTATGTGGATCAGGTGGTAAAGAAATTACAGGATAAGGGATATCAGGTAGAGAATAATAAGGAATTATTAGATTCCCTGCAGCGGGAACTCAAAATAGTACAACTTATGCTTGGAGGGATCGGTATGATTGCTTTGATCGTGGCTGTCATTGGAATTAGTAATACGATGACAACGTCGGTCTATGACCGGATCACAGAGATCGGTATATTAAAAGTATTGGGCTGTGATATGGATGAACTGCTATATCTGTTCTTATTAGAATCTGGGATTCTTGGTGGAATCGGGGGTATGGTTGGAATTGCACTATCGTATGTGCTTACGCAGTTTGGAATTAATTATCTAGGCGTCAAATTACTTGCAATGCCTAAAGGTACACGTCTTGCAGTGATACCGCCTAAATTAGCAGTGGGAGCGTTCTTTTTCTCTGTTGCATTAGGTCTTCTTGCCGGTTATTTCCCGGCACGCATGGCATCTAAGCTCAAACCAATGGATGCAATGCAAAAATAAACCTGCGAATTCTTGACAAATATGGCGTGTATAGGTAAAATGAATTAGTTATAGATGAATATTGTGCGGTTTTTTGACAAGGATACACGCACGTAATATAGAAGCAGGAGGAACAACAATCATGGCAACAGCGTATAATCACAAGCTGATTGAAGGCAAATGGCGCAAGCAGTGGGAAGAACACCCAATTAACGTAGAGGATGGTAAGAAACCAAAGTATTACTGTCTGGATATGTTTCCATATCCATCTGGACATGGTCTTCATGTAGGACATTGGAGAGGCTATGTTATCTCAGATGTATGGAGCCGTTACAAATTAATGCAGGGATATTACCTGATTCATCCAATGGGATGGGATGCATTTGGTCTTCCAGCAGAGAACTATGCAATTAAGAATGGTGTACATCCTGCTATCTCTACTGCAGAGAATGTAGCAAATATTAAGAGACAGATCAAGGAGATCTCTGCTATCTATGATTGGGATCGTGAGGTGAATACAACCGATCCTGAGTTCTATAAGTGGACACAGTGGATCTTCGTTCAGATGTTTAAGAAGGGGCTTGCTTATGAGAAGCAGATGCCAATTAACTGGTGCCCATCTTGTAAGACCGGTCTTGCTAACGAGGAAGTTGTAGATGGTAAGTGCGAACGTTGTCATTCGGAAGTAACGAAGAAGAATCTTCGTCAGTGGATGCTTAAGATCACAGCGTATGCGGATCGTTTGTTAGCAGATCTGGATAAGCTTGACTGGCCAGAGAAGGTTAAGAAGATGCAGACAGACTGGATCGGTAAGTCTTATGGTGCAGAGGTTAACTTTAAGGTCGATGGAATGGATGAGACGATTACCGTATATACAACCCGTCCAGATACATTATGGGGTGCTACTTTTATGGTATTAGCTCCAGAGCATGAATTGGCTGCAAAGCTGGCTACCGATGAGACAAGAGAGGCAGTAGACAAGTATATCTATGATGCATCGATGAAGTCCAATGTAGACCGTATGCAGGACAAAGAAAAGACTGGTGTATTCACAGGTTCTTATGCAATCAATCCATTGAATGGTAAGAAGACACCAATCTGGTTATCTGACTATGTATTGGCAGATTACGGTACTGGTGCAATTATGTGTGTACCAGCGCATGATGATAGAGACTTTGCATTTGCTAAGAAGTTTGATCTTCCAATTATTCAGGTTATTGCCAAAGACGGCAAAGAGATCGAGAATATGACAGAAGCTTACACAGAGGCAAGTGGAACCATGATCAATTCCGGTGATTGGAATGGTATGGAATCTTCTGTATTGAAGAAAGAAGCACCAGAGATGATCGAGAAGATGGGATATGGTAAGAAGACGGTGAACTATAAGCTGCGTGACTGGGTATTCTCCCGTCAGCGTTATTGGGGTGAGCCAATTCCAATCGTACATTGCCCGGATTGTGGAGCTGTTCCAGTTCCAGAGGATCAGTTACCGGTATTACTTCCAGATGTTGAGAAGTATGAGCCAACCGGAACCGGAGAATCTCCTCTTGCAGCCATTGATTCATGGGTGAATACGGCATGTCCATGTTGTGGTAAGCCGGCAAAGCGTGAGACGAATACGATGCCACAGTGGGCAGGATCTTCCTGGTATTTCTTACGTTATGTAGATAATAAGAATGACAAAGAATTAGTAAACCGTGAGAAAGCAGACAAGTATCTTCCGGTTGATATGTATATCGGTGGTGTAGAGCATGCGGTACTTCATTTATTGTATTCTCGTTTCTATACCAAGTTCTTACATGATATTGGTGTAGTTGATTTTGATGAGCCATTTACCAAGTTATTTAATCAGGGTATGATCTGTGGTCGTGACCGTGAGACAGGTGCTGCTACGAAGATGAGTAAGTCACTTGGCAATATTGTATCCCCGGATGATATGGTAAGGGATTACGGTTGTGATGCACTTAGAATGTATGAATTATTCATTGGACCACCAGAGTTAGATTCTATCTGGGATGACAGAGGAATTGATGGCGTATATCGTTTCTTAACCCGTTTCTATACGATGGTAACAAAGAACATTGAGAATCCGGGTAAGGAGACACCGGAACTGATCAAGCTTCGTCATAAGATGGTATATGATATTACAACCCGTTTGGAGAGCTTTTCATTGAATACGGTTGTTTCCGGTTTCATGGAGTACAATAATAAGTTTGTAGAGCTTACCAAGAAGGGCGGCGTAGATACAGAGACATTGAAGACGGTTGTTCGTCTGATCGCACCATTTGCACCACATATGGGTGAAGAGTTATGGCAGCAGTTAGGTGGAACCGATACAGTATTTGCTTCTGGATGGCCAACTTATGAAGAAGATGCATTGAAAGATAACGAGGTTACGATTCCGGTACAGATCAACGGTAAGACCAAGGCAACAATTGATATTTCTGTGGATGACGCCAAAGATGCGGTTATTGCGAAAGGTAAAGAAGCCATTGCAGATAAACTTGCAGGATTAAATGTGATCAAAGAGATTTATGTACCTGGTAAGATTGTTAATATTGTTGCAAAATAAGTAAGAGACTGACATGGAGCTGTCACTTTTGGAAGATAATAAGAAGGTGGCAGCCCATTTTGCGTTATCCGTTATTTGAATCATGCACGGATAGAGTAATAGGTTTTATGGAACAGATAGAGATTGAGGAGAGAAACATGGCAGATTTAAGGAAAGAGATTGAAAAGAGAAGAACGTTTGCGATCATTTCCCACCCGGATGCTGGTAAGACTACGTTAACAGAGAAGTTTCTGTTATTTGGTGGTGCGATCAATACAGCAGGTTCGGTAAAAGGAAAGGCAAATTCAAAATATGCAGTGTCTGACTGGATGGATATTGAGAAGGAAAGAGGTATTTCTGTTACATCCTCTGTTATGCAGTTTCAGTATGACGGTTATTGCATTAACATTCTGGACACACCGGGACATCAGGATTTCTCGGAGGATACCTACCGTACCCTGATGGCTGCGGATTCGGCTGTTATGGTAATTGATGCGGCAAAGGGTGTCGAGCCACAGACGATCAAGCTGTTTAAGGTATGTGTGATGCGGCATATTCCAATCTTTACCTTTATCAATAAGATGGATCATTTTGCAAAGGATTCGTTTGAATTGTTGGATGATATTGAGACAGTGCTGGGAATCCAGACATGTCCGATCAACTGGCCAATCGGTTCCGGGCATGATTTCAAGGGTGTATATGATCGTAAGACGAGAATGGTTTCGAAGTTTCAGGCGGTATCTACCGGAGGAGCCAAGAAAGCAGAAGAGACCGATTATTCCATTGATGACGAATCGTTAAAAGCAGATATCGGGGATGTGTTATATAACCAGTTAATGGAAGAAGTGGAACTGCTAGACGGTGCCAGTGAGGAATTTGATCAGGAACGGGTCAACAAGGGTGAATTGACACCGGTATTCTTTGGTTCTGCTTTGAATACATTTGGTATTGAGACGTTTTTGGACCACTTCTTGCAGATGACTTCCTCACCACTTCCAAGAATGTCAAATGAGGGCTTGATCGATCCGATGGATGAAGCGTTTTCTGCTTTTGTATTCAAGATTCAGGCGAATATGAATAAGGCACACCGTGACCGTATCGCATTTATGCGAATCTGTTCCGGTAAGTTTGATGCCAGTAAAGATGTATATCATGTACAGAGTAAGCGTAAACTAAAGTTATCCCAGCCACAGCAGTTGATGGCGCAGGAGCGTAAGATTGTGGAGGAAGCGTATGCTGGTGACGTGATTGGTGTATTTGATCCGGGTATTTTCTCAATCGGTGATACGATCTGTCAGCCGGGTAAGAAGTTTGAGTATGAAGGAATCCCGACTTTTGCACCGGAGCATTTTTGTCGTGTCGTACAGCTTAATACGATGAAGAGAAAACAGTTTGTACAGGGTGTTACGCAGATCGCACAGGAAGGTGCGATTCAGATCTTTCAGGAATATACAGCCGGTATGTCAGAGATCATCGTTGGCGTGGTCGGTGTTTTGCAATTTGAGGTATTGAAATACCGTCTGGAAAATGAATATGGCTGTGAGATCAAACTAGAGCCATTACCATATAACTTCATTCGCTGGATCAAAGATCCTTCCACGGATGTGAATTCGTTAAAGCGTGTCAATGAGGTAAAGAAAGTGAAGGATATGAAAGGCAATCCATTATTATTATTTACCAATCAGTGGACGATCAATACGGTTCTTGAGCATAATGAGGGCTTGGAATTGTTGGAATTCCGCAAGAATTAAGAATTGCCAATCATTGAAAGTGTAAGTGCATAAGATTTATCACATACTAAAGCTACAGCAGGAATGCTGTAGCTTTATGTGTATACGATGAGCCAAGTACAGATTCGTGCTTGCATGTTAGGAGGAAATCTTATGGGACTTGTGACCGGAGATAATTACAATCCTGCACTTGCACCGGCAATTATGAATTTTGAATTGCTGTTTGATGGTTCAAAGGAAGCATATGTAGACCGGCTGTTACAGGGAAAGAATGATATCGATAAGATGGATATTCTTGCACGTATGCCGCAATTCTCCTGTCGGGAAGAGCTGGAACGCTATGTAGAACATGCAGGGCTGGACAATTAACAGGAAAATGCCGTCTTCCGTAAGCTGCTTATTCTTGCTGTTGAATGGAAGGCGGCATTTGCCGGTCTAGCGGTTCAGAAGTCCCATCAGAAGATCGACTTTCTGTCTGTCCGCAGCGGACATGTTTTGTTTCATAATGCGGATCAACAGTGCAGATTCTTCCTTCGTAAAGTTAAGACTCCGCTTGGAAAGTTCTTTGTTGATCGCCATCACTTTAGCGAGCATCATTTCCGGTGACATGTTCTGATTTGTCGAAGCAAGTTCCTGAATGATCTGCTTCTTAACCGGATGCAATTTCTGAAATTCCGGGCTGGAAAATAAATCCTGATTCATACATACTCCTTTCTTACAACACAATGAATACTCTTCAACAGCGTAAGTCTCGCTCATCGGTGTGGGCGCATGCTTGAAGGTTATGAATCCGGTGCTTTGAAGGTGTCATGATGGTGCAGGCACGCTCGCGCTACGACTCGCACGCAGCAGTACTAA
>CACWQE010000034.1 GCA_902762905.1 uncultured Lachnospiraceae bacterium
TAACGCAATGCCTGAGACCTTAGCTTGCTTGCAAGCTTAGTTCGAAGGTATGCCTTGTGCTGTGTGCCTGCTGCAATATGACACCGCCCAAAGCCGGGTACATGCTCTTCTAAC
This sequence comes from uncultured Lachnospiraceae bacterium, assembly GCA_902762905.1. GTDB lineage: Bacteria > Bacillota > Clostridia > Lachnospirales > Lachnospiraceae > CAG-590. Next base: position 115 of record CACWQE010000034.1, read on the forward strand.
ATGCGCGTCCGTCTTCACTTACGATGTGCAAGGGAATTAGTGCTTCTTACGGTCACGTATCATCCGCACAAGATCCCGGATTGACACAAATCCAACGGCTGCTGCACCAACGCAGAACCAAATATATGCTGCATACTGATAAATTGTAAAAGCGGTTTCACTCATAATCATAATAAAGACCTCCTATCTGTTTCTATGCATTCTCCAAAGAAAGGGTAACCTTATGATCTGGCTCATACTCTTTCAATTTGTTATAGTCAAATTCGTAACTGCTTGTTAATCCACCGATTACATTTACTACGATTGGTACGAGCAATGAACAAAGATTTCCGATTACATCATTCATGCCGGTAAAACCTAATGTGAAATATGCCAACACACCGGCAAATACTCCGGCAAACACAGATGCGGTTGCCACCATAGGAGAGATCTTCTTCCAGAAAGCACCCATAACAAAAGTTGCACACGGTGCCGCAAATATGATACCAGAGAAGATATCCAATGTAACCATAGATTTTCCTTCAAAGAACATAACCACAATTGCCATGATCACACCAATAACAACCGTCATAATCTTACCAAATCGTTTCTGCTCTGCCTCAGTTGCATCTTTCTTAATATATTTCTTGTAGATGTCTACCGTACAGATTGCCTGTGCACCGGCTAAGATATCACCACCGGTAGAAAGTCCTGCCATGAAGATCATCAATACGAAAAGAATACTTCCGGCACCACCGCCAAATACTACTTTGTATATATATGGTGCAATGTCAGACGTAGAAGAAAGCACTCCATCTGCAAGATTCATACTAAGTCCTGCACCACCAAATACGTTACCGCAAAGAAGTGGAATTGGCATCCACGCAAATACGGTTCCCATAATGTAAGCAAACAATAAAGACTTCGAATTTGCAGTCGATACTGCCTTTGAATAATAACCCTGATCTAACAGGATCTGTCCCATACATACGATGACACAGATGATACCATAGTTAAGGCCCGGCATAGATACCGGATTTAATGCATCCGGATTATAGTTATTATTTGCTGTATTGGTAGCTGCATCCAACATGCCCTGATAAATGGCATCCATTCCAAAATGCTTCAAAATGATCGGAACCGTACAGATCAGGATCAATGAAATTACAATAAACATAATGAAATCATTTACAATGGAACCTTTCAGACCTGCATTTGCAATGTAAAGGGCAACGATCAGAATCGGAATCGCTGCTGCAATCTTATATGGCATTCCAAAAATTGTGTGGAACACGACGCCAAGACCGATACCCTGTGATAACAGGATGTATAATGTGAGCAAAAATGCAAACAACACAAAGATCAATGATAATGTCTCGCCATACCGTACCCGGATGAACTCAACAAATGTCGTACATTTTGGCATTTTCTTTCGAATACACATAACAAGCGGAATGAAGATAAAGAACGGAAGCATGGAACCCCACGCGTAATTTACACCACCAGAGATTCCCAATGTCATACCCTGTTCTGCCGATCCCATGATCGTCATCGCCCATACCCAGGACACCATGACGCTTGATGTAACCAACCCAATCGGAAGTCTTCGTCCACCTGCTACAAAATCATCTACACCTTCTCCTGAAAACTTATTGGCAATCACAGTTGAGATGGTGAGGAACACAACTGCAAGCACTGCCATTATAATATATCCTGTCATAATCTCGTCCTCTCTTTCTTACATATCTTCTAACAATTTCTTATAGATATCCGGGCGGAAGTCCATTTCTCCGGCCGCCGGATTCATTTTCCATAAGGAGCGGTCTGCCAATGACAGATCAATCGTTGCATAAGAAATGGTCTGTTGACCATTATCCCGGTCTCCTCCGTAGCAATAGACATCATTTTCAAAAAATGGTGTGGTCTTCGGACCTAAAATGCAGCTGCCTCCCGCAAAATATGTCTCCATGTCATATCCTACAAGGTTTGCACTTGCAAGGAATATCGAATTGCAAATGACTGCATAATCCAATGTGGAGTAATATTGTCGGAAGGATTTCTGACAACCCGGTTTATTAACCTCTAACAGCTCTGCAGTCGGATTGAGATAAAGCCTTGCACCTTTGTGTACATAGTATCGAAGCAGCTCCGGGAACTGGTAGGAATCATAGCAAATTCCTAAGCCAATCGGTCCCCACGGCGTATCAATCATAAATGGGCTGTCCCCCTTTTCACACCATGTATTTTCCGTATCAAATGGATGAATCTTTCGATAGGCACCGATGATACCTTCCGGGCCGGTTACAAATGCAGAATTAAACAGGCAATCCCGTTCCTTGTCATATTCAGCCGCTCCATACACAATATACGTTCCATATTGCTTAGAGATCTCCGCCATCGCCTGACAGCTTGGACCATCTACCGGTTCTGCCGCTTTCTTCTTGTCCTCCATTGCAATATCCTCATGTATGAAATAGTCATATCCCATGAGGCACATTTCCGGAAACAATATGAGATCAGCACCCTGTTTGGATGCTGCTGTAGCAATCCCTTTCATGCGTTGTAGATTATTTTCCTTTTTTCCGGCATCCGGTTTGAAATTCACAACCGCTACCGTTAACACATCCTGCTCGTACATATAAGCATCTTTCCTTTCTTCCGTATATTTCCCCCGAATGTGTTATTTAATTAATTAAATAAAAAGAAAGGCGCCAAGTATTCACTACTTAGCACCTTTGCTGTTAATAATATTAACTAATCACCCGATTACTGTCAATATTGCAAATGCATTTCAAAAAAAGGAAAAGATTTTGACTTTTTCTGATTTATTAAATTATGCGATATCTATTATATCGTTCAAAACGTGTCAGATATTACACATACTGCTTTAATGTATCAACCATGTCTAACTTCTCCCATGGCAGATCTAAGTCTGTACGTCCAAAATGACCATATGCTGCGGTCTGCTTGTAAATTGGACGGCGAAGATCTAACATCTTAATGATTCCTGCCGGACGAAGATCAAAATGCTTGCGGACAATTCCTACTAACTCTTCCTCTGACAATTTGCTTGTTCCAAATGTATCTACACGAACAGAAGTAGGCTGTGCTACACCGATTGCATAAGACAACTGGATCTCACATTTATCTGCCAGACCTGCTGCTACAATATTCTTTGCTACATATCTTGCAGCATAAGCAGCGGAACGGTCTACCTTGGTGCAATCCTTACCAGAGAATGCTCCACCGCCGTGACGGGCATATCCACCATACGTGTCTACGATGATCTTACGTCCGGTAAGACCAGAGTCACCATTTGGTCCACCGATAACGAAACGTCCGGTTGGATTGATAAAGAACTTTGTCTCTTTATCTACCATATCTGCCGGAAGAATCTCATCAAATACATACTTCTTGATATCTGCATGAATCTGCTCCTGCGATACCTCTGCATCATGCTGTGTCGATAATACAACCGCCTCAAGACGAAATGGCTTACCATTCTCATCATACTCTACCGAAACCTGTGTCTTACCATCCGGACGAAGATAAGGAAGGGTTCCATTCTTACGAACCTCTGTCAATCTTCTGGCAAGCTTATGTGCTAAACTGATCGGATATGGCATATACTCTTCTGTCTCGTTAGATGCATAACCGAACATCATACCCTGATCTCCGGCACCGATTGCCTCGATATCCTCATCACTCATTAAATTCTCTTTTGCTTCTAAGGCCTTGTCTACACCCATTGCAATATCGCTTGACTGCTCATCAATTGCTGTGATGACGCCACAGGTATCACAGTCAAAACCATATTTGGCACGATCATAGCCGATCTCACGGATTGTCTCACGAACGATCTTCTGAATGTCTACATATCCCTTTGTAGAGATCTCGCCCATTACTAATACAAGACCCGTTGTAATTGCTGTCTCACAGGCAACACGGCTGTTTGGATCCTGTGCCATCAATGCGTCTAATACCGCGTCTGAGATCTGGTCACAGATCTTATCCGGATGTCCTTCGGTAACCGATTCCGAAGTAAAAATTAATTTCTCCATACTGTATGGTTCCTCCTAAATAAAATAAAACTGGGTTGGCGCACGGACACTGAGTGAGTGGATGTTCACTTCGTAAGCAAAGCTTACTCAGTGTTGTGCGTTCGCTACATCTCCCTCATAATCCTTGACCTTGGATTATGAACTTCCTTTTCCGGACAATCTTATAACGGATGAAACATCCTACAGATCAAAAAAGTACACTTGCAGGATACAAGCAAGCTTGTCCTCTGCAAGTATATTTTTCGATCTATAAGAAATGCTTTGCATTTCTTATAAGATCACCCTACAAAAAAACTTCAAATCCGCGAGGATTTGAAGTTTATGTGCTCACTATATTCAAATCCTCTTATTGACCGAGTATCTCAACTCGCTTCAGGCCGGCACCTTCCAATCGATGGGGTTGCCGTGGCTTCGTAGTCCCTTCTGACTCCACCACTCTGAATAAGAGAAGTTTCTTTGCAATTATTGAACTGCTCTCACAATTCTTTCTTATCATACTCCACATAGCCTAATTGGTCAAGAACAGATTGACTTTATACCTATAGTTTTTTATAATTATTAATAAATATACTCATTTATTCCTTATTTGAGAATAATTGTGCGATAATAGCGATGGAAAGGGGGTATTGTATGAACATTGTTCAGATCATGATGCATCGTGCCACGCTCGGCATGACTATTGCAGAAGATGTATATAAAGGCGATCAGTTATTAGTTCCGAAAGGAACCGTCATTAATAATGAAGTCATGAACATCCTACGATATTCCTCTGTCATTTCTATTGCTGTCTACGGTGAAGATGCCGCCCGGCAGAAGATCACACCGGACAACATTCCCATCCAGACTCACTCCGAGAAACTTCGGCAGACACAAGAATTCAAGCAATTTGAACAGGCATTTCACGAGACAACCGAGACATTCCATACCCGTTTAAATGATATTGCCCGTCGGAACGAAGACATTGATCTTGATGAAATGTTCCGCTCTGCGGAGGAGATCATGTCCGGACAGACGAATACCTATGCGCTAATGGATATCTTATCAAACATCCGGTATTTTGACGATGCCACCTATGCACATTCGTTAAATGTCGCCCTGCTTGCCAATATCCTTGGACGCTGGCTGCACTATGACGAAGATCAATTGAAGCTCTTAACCGTTGCCGGACTATTACATGACATTGGCAAAGTCCTGATTCCAGTTGAGATCATCCAGAAACCGGGACGCCTTACCAAAGAAGAATTTGACATTATTAAACAGCACCCATACAAGGGATACCGCCTGCTTCAGGAGAAGAATGTCGATGAGCGCATTGCCCAGGTAGCTCTCATGCACCATGAGAAATGCGATGGCAGCGGTTATCCGATCGGTCTGCACGGTGACAAGATCAACGAGCTTGCCAAGCTGATCACCATTGTTGATATCTACGAAGCAATGACCGCCAACCGCTGTTATCATGAAGGCATCTGTCCATTTGATGTCATCCGCATGTACGAAGATGACGGATACCAGCGCTATGATCCAAAATATCTGGTTCCATTTTTGCAGGGAATCTCTGATACCTATCTGCATAACACAGTCTTATTAAATGACGGCACCAAAGGCGAAGTTATTCTGACCAACAAGTCCAAGGTTTCACGCCCGGGTCTGCTGGTAGACGGACAATACTTAGATCTTACAATGCGCCCGGAACTCAATATTGTAGCTATATTATAAAAGGGATAATCCGAAGATTATCCCTTTTTCTATGTCCCCTTCTATCTTGTGATTCCCATATCTGTTTTCTCTCTTATTCCTTAAGTATTACAAGCCGGTCACCCGCCTTTATCTGATCATTTTCTAATTCATTTAACATCTGAATCCGATCCACCGTGGTATAATATGCCTTGGCAATACTCCACAAGGTATCATCCTTTTTCACAATATACCCGATGACTCCCGGCAACGCTTTCTTTCGTTCCTGATCGATAGAATGACTCTCCATATCCAGAACCGCACGTGCTGTTTCGTTGGTAAATGCCAATACCTCCAAAGACACTTCTGCCTTGACTTCCATCTCATTTTCGCCAGACTGGACTGCCATGATGCTATCTAAGAATGGCATGATTGAATACGTCACCCCTTCCCTCATCCCCGGCACTTCAATTTCATAAGAAAATGGAATATCAAAATTCACCGACGACAATGCTCCATTTTCTTCCTTATTCAGATATGTGATCTGTGCACTGACTACCCCCTCTACTACAATCCCTTTCGCTGTTGCCTGGGTATCATCAACGGATACCGCTCCTTCCACATTACAGATCTGAAGGATGGATTGCTGTTTTGGCATTGTCAACGTATCTGCAATCTTCGTCTTAGCACAATTGCGGATCAATAAATGCTGCATGCCAAAGTTGCGATACTGCGGCACAATCTCCATCTGGGTTGAATATGCATCCCGTACCAGCTGCAGATCTTCTGATCCATATAATTTAATCTCTGCCGTAAATTCACCCGAAAGCTCCACGATCCGGTCATGCCCCTTTTCATCTGGCACAACTGTAATATGATACTGGTCCAGACTTAAAAAACTACCCGATATCATGTCTGCATCTGATCCATCCACATCCATACGTTGTTCAAATGGCACCTCGACTGTAAAATATTGAATTGGCATTCCCTCTTCTTCCGCCGTATACACCAAAAAGATATTTAGCGTCCCGGTTGCCATAATATATCCATCCTCCGGTTTCAGCATCGTTCCGGTTACAGACATACTCTTCCAGATCACCTGATAAATATCTGGCTTGTTTGCAGGAATTTCCACCGATTCCGACACCTGTAGCTTTTTTGTCTCCTGTAGTTTCAGGCACATCGTGGAATAACTCTGACTCAATACTTCTATCTGTTCCTCTCCTGCCACCTCACTAACCGCATCAAAATTCTCCCGTTCCTTCACCTGATAATCAAATCCGATCAATGCCTTCATACTCACTTTCCGGGAATGCAACATTGTCACAGTCAGATCATTCAGACTTGCCCGTACCTCTATGTAATCTGTTTCTTTCGTGCCATCTGCATTCACATATTCAATAAATGGAACCTTCCCCGTCAGACTGTCAAATACATTTCCTTCTTTATCTCCTCCATATAAGATCTGGTAATGCAGATTTCCCTTTACCTGAAACCGATCCACCATCGCCTGCGTCTCTTCTACCACCACATTTCCTTTTACCAGAATCAGTCGCTCCATATCCAACAGATTTTCCGGAACATTAATGGCATCATCTATCGTAAACTGCATCGCATTCTTCACTTTCCATGTATAATTCTCAATTCTTTGCTTTACGAACTCCATATAACCTCCTACTTGTCATCCTAATAACATCCTCTACTCCCCATTATATGAATCACCGACACAGAATATGCCCATTCTCTATCGAAAATTTACCTGTACATCATACAATTCGCATTTCACCGCAATCCATGGGTATGTTACCTTGTGATCTGCCAATGTTGTCGTCTCCACCGATTCTAAATCCGTATCCACATAGATTGCGTTCTCCGTAAGGTACAGTTCCGTCATCTTCACATTCAGATCGGTCCGATCCTGTGCTCCGTATCCCACCACAATATACAGATAATCTTTTGTTCGGTATGTAAGTTTAAATGGTTCCCTTCTCTTATCCTTTATAATATCCTTAAGCTCACCCGGTAGTTTGCTCTCATCACAGATTGTATAATCTAAGTCTTTTATCTTCTTATCTTCACTCTTTTCTAACCGGCACCCACAAAGTGCCGCAATTAAGAATATCATGCTCACCACAACAATAGAGATATATCCTGCCTTCCGCATCCACATGCCCTCCCGCCACAAATTCCAAACATCCTATACAAAGATGCCGGTTCTACCACCATACTATGCCAATTAACAGGATTTCATGCAGACACAAAATGTATATCTTTGCAAAACGTTTTTCTATATCGGGCACACTTTCCTATAAAGCAAAAAGGCTGCCGTATTGCTACGACAGCCACACACACATTCATATTTATCTGAACTGATGTCCCCCAAGCGTATATTTTGCATTGCGGATACGACGAGAGAAGAACAGATAATTCTTCATCTCTTTGCTCTTGCCATTCACTTTCACCGTAGTAGAACCCTGTAACGCTTCTATCGCAGCTTTACGGCAAGTCTTCATAACCTTGGTCATCTTACCAGATTCCACCTGCTCATCATAAAGACTCAAGGCTTTACTCATATGTCCATTTCTCACTGGTGAGAATTGACCTCTCTGGTAGATTACACCTTTTACCGAATTCGGGAACTGCTCACTCTTCTTACGATTCATCACTACAATACCAACTGCTTTCTGTCCGGCGTAACTCTCACCTCTTGCCTCACAGTATATAATACTCGTCATGTAACGAAGTTCGCTTTCTGTATACTCTCTTACCTGATCCTCATCTGTAGTAGCTTTGGTTGCAGCCTGACATGGAACCTGTAATAAAATGCATAATGCAAATGCTGCTGCAATTACGGTTACTAATTTTCTTAAATTCATAATACCTATGGATTACTCCATTCTCCTTTTCTTTATTTTTGTTACAAAGTTGTGTATGCAGTGCATATATTTTGCAACTTATTTGTAACAATTTTGTAACAATTATTACACAACATTTCCGTTATGTCAACCCCTTAAATATCATTATGTCAACTAATATATGGAAACAGCTTGTTTTTTGACATAAATTTACAGTTTTCTTGTGCTTTTCTTGTCGAAATTATTACACTTTTGTTACAATAAAGAGAAATGTTTTTTGAAAATAATAATAAGAAAAATGAAAAAGATGCCCTTCTATAATGGATTTTTCAAAAATTCCATAATTGCGTCATAGTGCTCCGGCTGATGCGGAAACAGACAATGACTGCAGTCTTTGATCTGTGTACCATCTGCGAGTGTAAGATAAGATGGCGCACCTAAACAATGCTCATATGGATGCATCGGACAATAACAGAACAAACAGTTAAACTTCTTTTCTGTGGCGCCGGTATGACACGGAAAATATTCACAATCTGTGTTACAAAAATAACGGGAACTAAATTCCATGTCAATACCTCCTTACTTATCCTTATCATGAAACAGACTTTTTCTGCCTAAGAATTTGCAAATGATATTGTAGCAGGCTTTATATCCGCCTGCTACACCAAGAATCAAAAAAAATACAAATAGATTCGTACCACAATATGCATCAATGGCATAGCCAATGCCACCACTAATCAAGATTGCCGTAAGCATGGCAATCGCAAGCTGACTGACTAATGCTAACATTTTCATATGCATTTACTCCTCAATCATCTGAATACGACGTACATGTCTCTCATCATTTGAAAATGGGGTATCCAAAAAGATGTCTACAATCTTAAGTGCCAATCCCGGTCCAATCACCCTTGCTCCCATAGCAAGCATGTTGGCATTATTATGCTCTCTGGTTGCCTGTGCACTGAAACAGTCATGACAAAGTGCAGCGCGAATACCCTTTACCTTATTCGCAGCAATAGAAATTCCAATTCCAGTTCCGCAGATCAGAATTCCTCTCTCACACTCTCCACTTGCAACCGCATTTGCAGCTTTCTTTGCATAGACCGGATAATCTACGGATTCTTCCGAATAACATCCGTAATCTTTGTATTCCAATCCTCTTTCTTCTAAATGTTTCTTCACTTCCTGCATTAACGCATATCCGCCATGATCACAACCTAACGCTATCATATGGTTCTCCTTTCTTCACTCTCATATCCTTATCGTATACACATCCGCCTTCATGCCGGATGCGAAATGATGCCTTCTAATCTATATATCTATACCCGGATGACTCTCTGTCCCGCTGCCTTTAACAGACGATTCATAATCGCATAGGATAATCCCTCGCCACGGAAACTCTCTGCATAGATATAATCTGCTCCCGCCGCATCAAACTCCCGTAATGCTGCATATAAGCCTGCCGCAACCGTATCCCGTTCCTTACGTGTTCCCACGCACACTAAAGCATCTGCATGTCCCTCATATGCCGCCAAAGTCTCTTCCGGTACCATAATACCAACCCGGTATCCCTTCGCTTTCTGTGCGTCTGCCAACTCACAGATCTTCTTTGTTACCCGCTCCTGTCCACCGACATCCTCCGGATTCTGAAGCTCCACAAGGCTCAGCTGCCCTTTCGGCGCATAATGTGTATATTTCATTCCCGGTGCTTTCGGATGCAGACCTTCCATCGGCCGCTCTAATGCCGGATCGATCGTCACCTCTCCAATGATCTGTTCTAACATCTTCTTTGTAATAAATCCCGGTCGCAAGATAGACGGAACCTCTCCACTGACATCCACGATCGTAGATTCAATACCAATTCCTACCGGTCCTCCATCTACAATATATTCAATCTTTCCCATCATATCTTCTATTACATGTTCCGCTTTCGTCGGAGATGGTCTTCCTGACGTATTCGCACTTGGCGCTGCTACATATACACCAGACTGCCGGATCAATTCCAGTGCTGCGGGATGGGATGGCATACGGATTGCAACCGTATCCAGACCTCCTGTGGTTCCATGCGGTACAATCTCTTTCTTCGGCAAAATGATCGTAAGTGGTCCCGGCCAGAAAGCATGTGCCAGAGCGTATGCCGTCTCATTCGGATACCCTAACACTTCCAGATCCTCTACCTTAGCAATATGAACGATCAATGGATTATCAGACGGTCTTCCTTTCGCCGCATAGATTCTCTTTGCGGCTGTCTCATTCAACGCATCCGCACCCAGTCCATACACTGTCTCCGTCGGAAACGCCACCAGACCGCCCTCTTTCAAACAGCCTGCCGCATCTGCTAAAGCTGCTGCAAGTTCTTCTTCCTTCTGTTCACACGATGTCACATCCACAATCTTTGTTGCAACATCATTTCTTGCCAATTCCTGTCCCATGTATCAAAACGCCTCTTTCTATATCTTAAAGAATACTCTCATTCTATCCTTTACCCGGTTGCTATTATATATTACTTTCCGATCTTTCGCAACATTTTGGCATAGACAGATCCTTTTTTTCATAGGAATAATATAAATGCAGCCACAGGAAAAAGGAAACCACGTTATGAAGAAGAATCTGTTATTCTATAGTGCCTTTGCTTTGTTCCTAATCGCCATCTTTCCTTTTTGCCATAATCTGTCCAGACAAGTGATCGCACTGCACCGTAACAAAACAGTGATCGTGATCGATGTAGGACATGGCGGTTCCGACCCTGGCAAGATTGGTGTCAACGGTATCAAGGAAAAAGATGTCAATCTTGCAATTGCACTCTATCTAAAGGATTACCTGCTCGCTCAGGATTATACTGTATATATGACAAGAGAAACCGATTGTGATCTATCAGACGCCGCAGTTTCCAATAAAAAACGTTCCGACCTGAACCACCGGATTCAATTCACCAAAGAAAAAAATGCAGCCTGTCTGATCAGCATTCACCAAAACAGTTATCCAGACACGATCCAACATGGTGCCCAGACATTTTATTTTCAAGGGCGAAAGTCTGATGAGGCCTTCGCAAAGATCATGCAGGACTGTCTCTTAAACTTTGATTCTACGAATACAAGACAGATCAAGGCAACGGACTCTTATTATATTCTGAAAAATTCTTCCGTTCCTTCTATTCTGATCGAATGCGGTTTTCTCTCCAATCCAGATGAAACTGCCCGTCTTACAGACTCCAATTATCAAAAAGAGCTTGCCTATACCATTGCCGTTGGCACTTGCCGTTTTTTAAAATAATAGGAATCTTCCAATACAATTAGGCTGCCCCAAAAGACAGCCTAATCTCACATCTTTTTTGTTATTTCCTTATTAATTTGTACTTCTGGATTTCTATACATGTCTAATTATATTAATTACCGAAAAGATATTTCGAATGTTATTTAACTTATAATGCAGTGATCGATCGCACTCCTCCTTTCCAGACCCTGAATTGTGCATATGTGTGTATAACAAAGAGTCTGTCCACAATTTTCCTTAATTAGAATTCTGAATCATAGAGCAACCGGATCCGTTATGTCATAAGAACTCTACTCAAAAACTCTATGTATACTATACGAAAAGAAATTATGACTTTCAATGGATAAACTTTGACCATTTATGACATTTCTATGATTATTTATGACCATTTATTCATAATTATTTATTTCATCTTATGGCCATCTATCAGGTAAAGAGGTTGCATTTTCACAAAAAACTGTTTATAATAACCTCGTTATGGCAACACTTAAGATAAACAAAGTATAATCAGGAGGAATCATTATTATGGCACAGACAGTGAATAAAGATATGTTAATTGGCGAGATCATTACCATCGATCCAGGTAATGCCGCAATTTTGATGGCAAACGGAATGCATTGCCCAGGATGTCCATCTGCTCAGGGTGAGACATTAGAGGAAGCTGCTCAGGTTCACGGAATGGATGTCGAAGTATTGCTTCACGATATCAACGAATATTTAGCAAAAAAGAACGCATAATCGTTCCATCACATATTCGCCAAAGATGCGAGATATAACAAATCCCTCAGGATGACAGAAACTGGCTTCCTGAGGGATTTGTTTTGTTATTCCATATACATGATCTGCAAACATAACCCGATACGGATTAAATGCTTGCCAGAGTACGAATGGCATCATTCTTAATAATTAACTTGAAATGCTCTGAGAAATAATATGGCATTGCATAATTGGCTTTGACCTTCGTACCATATTCACTTAACAGATTACATGCACGTTGATAATTCTCGATATTGCCGGACTGATTGTTGACAATCAGATAATAATGATTATCAAACGGACTCTTATACAAAGAGTTGGAATCCTTATAGATCGGAGCAACCATGACCGCAGCCTTGCTAATATCATTAATATTCTGGAAAGAGAAAATGCGATAACCGGATGTCTGAGAAGCTTCTTTCTTCTTATCCTTATTCTTATCTGCCTTCTTCTTGTTGTTCTCACGAACAGCCGCAGACAATGGAACAAAGTTCGGATTCTTGCCAGACTCGGTCTGTTTCTTTACCTGCTCAATATTCTCTACAATATCAGAAATAGTCTCTAACAATGATTCTGGATTAAGAGGAAGATCCTCATCTTCATTATCATCGGAATCACTATCGTCATCCGCATCAATCTCAATATTAGCATACTTTGAAAAACGGGAAAACCGGGTATCTAACTCTTCCGGGTCATCTACTTTCGTTATAATCAAGATCAGACAATCCGGATTCACCGGAATGGCTTCGATCATAAGAGGAATATCATTCACCTCAAATCCTAACTCATCCGCAGCCTGCTCCATCATATCACGAAATAACTCTTTGGCCTTATCTGTGCCATAAGCTAATTCATTGAGCATAAGCTCCCGCTCTGCCAGATCTTCTTTATTCAATGTGCAGCGAATCTGATTCTCGCTTAGTCGTTCTAACTTCATAGAATCATCTCCTTTTATATGTGGCATAAACAATAACATATTTTCGTCTAAAATGCAACTTTCTTATTATTTAGTATAGCATATTCTCCACAAAAAATGAAAGAAGTTCATAGAAAAAACATAATTAATATACTATTTCCGGTCTAAATATACATCATCCAATTCATAAGTTCTCCTAACAACACAAGAAATGAAACTCCACATACCACATATACACATACATCTTCCATTGCTTTCTTTATCTGTCTCATAATAATCACCTAATCCTTTCTGCTGTGATCGTACGCTCACATCGTTCATGAATTAAGCTTATCATGCCCCCTTGCCAAACCATGGCAAATCACAAAAATTTTTTTAAATTTATTTTAATAGGATGAATTCACGATTGGAACACCAACCTTAAGATATGTCTGATCCTTCGTCTTATCATACCTCATCACAATCTGTATATTGACCTTTTGCTTATTTAACATCAGATAACGATCTTCTAACCGCGTGTACCCATATACGGTATATATATCATTTTCTTTGATCACATCCACCTTTTTTGCATGCACGAAACGGAATATCTGGTCCGGCAGACCGCCCTTTTCCAAATCAATCTGGTTTCCCTCCTGTGTCGCTTCTATCTCCAGGCTCACCTGCGCCTCTACACCAATCTCTTCATAGACGCGCTTTACCTTCTGATATAAGGAAACGCCCTGTTCTACCTTTCCCTCTGACACAATCGACACCGCAATATACTGCTCCGGATCTTTTTGCTCCTGTTCCATACTAATGATCTGTAACACAGTCGTTGCACGCTTGCCTTTCTTGGTCAATATGACCTTTTCATAACCATCCCCATTTGCCCCGCTATACGTATACCCATCTGTTATCCCCAATTTCTGTGCCAGGTTCTCTAACATTTTCTTTCTGCTTGCAGCAGATAATTCCATGTCCCCAAACTTGCCATATCCCTGCACGGTCTCTTTTGTCACTTCATCCTTTACCACAGAAAATGCTGTCACTGTGCTCTGTTGCAATTGTATATGCTGCTGATAATTAACATGCATCTGGACAACAACAATGCTCCATACCACAATCAAAAAACTAATCTTTGCTTTTCTTGTCACAAAAAATGCCCCCAATCCGCTACATGATTATTTATAGGATTGACGGCATTTCATAATTTATTCAGTTTTGTTATTGTCCTGATATAGATTGCTCGAATCCGGGTTCAAACCATCATAGGAATTCTCCGGCTTTGTACCAACCGATTCCGGTTCGTCTGATTCCGGTATCTCAGTTGCAACAGCACTCGCATCAATCGGATGGCTTTCGGTAAGTTCAAAAGCTGAATGTATCGGCTGATCTGCATATTCTGTCTCTTCTACACCGAATGACTCCCTGTTATGTTCTTCCTTCCCATCTGCTGACCACGAGGTATCCTGTTTCTTCGCTTTACAGCCAATCATATCCCGGTATACCACATAGGTATCACATAACATATCATGAAATCCCTGCTTCTTATCCTGCACTGCAACTGCTATATAACCGATACAAAGCAGCGAAGACAGAAAACGTCCGATTGACTCCCGGTACAAAATATTAAGAAATGTCCATTCTTCTTTGGTCGTAACCACTTCTAAATGCATCAGCATTTTTCCCGGTGTAGAATGTGTATAATACGTAAGCAACGTAAAATATGCTACTACGCCTATATATGTGAATACATCCAGGATCGAATACTGAAACAAAAAGTTCGCCTTAAGCGCATCTACTCCTGCTAACGACATGAAGGAAAGCGGCATTTTCACAATTGCTACCGCAATGGTCGCTAACAGACTGTCGATCAGGTATGCAACAAGTCTTACAAAGAAGCCCGCATATACTCTATTGTCCAATTGGTTCTGCATAATACATCGGCACCCCGCTTCCTAATCGATTCACCAGATCAACAAGTACCTCAGATTCTGATTTTTCCTTTGTGTTCGCAATAGAACCAAGCAGATTAGACAGATAACCTCCGGTAGAACCCGGTTCGTAGAAATCATCTACCCCAGTCTGCTCTTTGACATAGGCATCAAACTCTTCCTTTGTCTTAATGCCATCGATCAAACCATTTTCCTTCGCCTGAGTTGCTGTATAGATCCGCCCATCTGCTAATTTCTTCACTTCACTCACGGACATATTTCTTCCTTTTGCCACAATCTCAACAAAACGATTGTAATATTCATCCACAAAAGACTGGTAAATTGCCTGCTGTTCCTCGCTTAACGGCTTAGACGACGTTCCCATATCCTTATTCTTTGCAGATACGATATTCACCTCTTTGATTCCCAGCTTCTCATATAAGCCAGACATATCATATGTTGTCATGATGACTCCGATCGATCCTGTCGTAGTAATCTCATTCGCATACTGTTCGTCCGCAGAAGATGCCAGATATACGCCGCCGGATGCACAAGTATTTTCCATATATGCATAGATCGGGCGCCCAGTCTTTTCTTTATATTCTTCTAATTTTCCATACAGTTCATTTGCCTCATAGACTGTTCCACCCGGTGTATTCAACCGCAAAATGATTCCCTTATTGCAATCATTTTCAATCAACTTATCCACATACTGCATCAAAAGATCATGGTTGTATCCACCATTTGTCCCATATAAACTGCTACTGTCACTGCTGGCCTGAATCGTTCCTTCAATCGGAAGAATCGCTACAAAGTCGCTTGTCTGCGGCATATCCGCTAATGCTTTATCATTACCTCCATATATCATCTCCATGATACTATTAAATTCTGAGCCCGCCTGCTCTTCTTTAGAAGCCGTCAAATTGGAAGAGATTGCATTGGCTGCTACACTGATAATCCCAACCACAACAAAAATGACAGCTGCAAGGATTAACCCTGTTGTTTGTTTTTTTGACATTGTTTTCTTTCCTTTCCATCTTGCTGATCTTTTCTGAAATCATTTTTTAAAATTCGCAAAAGATTTATCCCCAGAGCGCACACGCAGGGGATATCTTTTATTTTCTTAAATTATTTCCACTATATGACAACCTCCCCTAAAAGTCAAGAATTCGACACTTCTTAAGGAACTATTAAGAATTCATTCACAAAACATATACAATTCGGACACGTTTTTTTCACAGTTTCTGAATATACTATGTATTGTAAGAACTTTTCATATGAGTGCATTAAGTTGTACTCGAATTCTCCCCCCTCATTAAAGAAGCGAAGGTAACCCCTTCGCTTCTTGTACGTTATCCCATATATTCTGTCTACTATATGTGGCGCAGAATATATTTATGATATATATTTCAAATTTCACAAAACCGAAAGATTTTCTTCACGTTTTGTTCACACTTTTTTCCTATACTACGTATTGTAAGAACTTTTCATATGAGTGCATTAAGTTGTACTCGAATTCTCCCCCCTCATTAAGAGAAGCGAAGGTAAATCCTTCGCTTCTTTTTACTTTATAGAAAAGTTCTTCCTGATGCAGTCTTATGTTGTTGAACGCATTTCCATAGCATGTTTGTTATGACTCTCTACTCCATAGATAGCAATAGCTTTGTGTTCTCGCTGCAAAGTAAGCTTCCTTCAATAGCTGTCGAACCTCTGCTTTTGTGTACCACTTTGCTTCAATCTCTTCCACCGTAGACGTACTTGGTGCAAATTCTCCTTCTGCTACCCCTACCACGCAGACATTCTTCTCATTGGAAAAACCGATCGCAGAAAAGCTTTCTCCTAACACATCCTCTACGCGCACTAATGTAAGCCCGGTTTCTTCCCTCAGCTCTCTGGCGGCACTTTCCAAGAACTCTTCTCCCGGATCGATCAGACCAGCCGGAAAATTATACACAAAATCACCACATGCCATGCGAAACTCCCGATTCAGCAACAGCTTCTCCCCACTTTCGTCATGCATGATCAATACAACAGAATCGGCTGGATGATCCGCTAATTCCTCCCTTGTAGTCAGATTCTTATTCCGGCTGATCATCTCATACACTTTCTTCTTGTGATCCACTGTCGTATAAGTAATATCATACCGGGTAATGAATTTCCCTTCTTGTTTCTTTTCTATTCCATTAAATTCCATATATGTTCTCCTTTTTTCCATATTTTCTTCACGATTTGTACACATTCTAACGGTATATTATAACCATAAACTTTTCATATCGAGTGCGAAAGCACTCCTCCCCCTCATTTAGAGAAGCTGCCAACCGGCAGCTTTTCTTATTCTAAGGACACTATTAATACACTTCTGGCAAAAAACTGTGCCCACGATAAAAGGGATTGCCTATTATGAAGCAATCCCTTTCTTTTGTCTATTCTTCCGGTATCTCTACCTTAATACATAATTCCTCTAACTGTTTCGCATCTACCTTATCCGGTGCGTTACTCATCAGACAGCTTGCATCCTTTACTTTCGGGAATGCAATGACATCACGGATAGAATCTGCTCCGGTCATTAACATGATCATACGGTCTAATCCGAATGCAAGTCCTGCATGTGGCGGTACACCATACTTAAATGCAGTCAACAGGAAGCCAAAACGATCATGTGCGTCCTCTTCGCTGATTCCAAGAAGCTTGAACATCTTCTCCTGAATATCATCCTGATGGATACGGACAGAACCACCACCAAGCTCGACACCATTCAATACAATGTCATATGCTTTCGCTCTTGCCTTACCCATATCGGTATCTAACAGGTCAAGATCCTCTTCCATCGGCATAGTAAATGGATGATGCATTGCCATATAACGATTCTCTTCATCTGACCACTCAAATACAGGGAACTCTGTTACCCATAAGAAACGGTAATCATCCTTGCTTACTAACTCTAACTGATCTGCCATCTCACAACGCAATGCGCCGAGTACGGAGAACACAATCTTATCACGGTCAGCCGCAAATAACAGCAGATCTCCCGGTTGTCCATCCATTGCTTTCACCAAAGCATCCATCTCTTCGTCGTTCATGAACTTTGCGAAAGAAGATTTGATGCTGCCATCTTCATGAATTGCAACATAGGCAAGACCCTTTGCACCATAACCTTTTGCAAAATCTACTAAGGCATCAATCTTCTTACGAGGCATTGCCCCCTGTCCCTTGACATTGATACCACGGACAGAACCACCATTCTCAATGGCCCCCTTGAATACAACAAAGTCACAATCCTTTACCACATCGGTTACATTGACTAATTCCATGCCAAAGCGGATATCCGGCTTATCCGAACCAAACCGCTCCATTGCCTCTGCCCAGGTCATTCTCTGAAGTGGAAGTGGTACATCCACACCAATCGCCTCTTTGAATACTCTGGCAAGCAAACGCTCATTGACGTCTAATACGTCTTCAATATCTACAAAAGATAACTCCATATCAATCTGTGTAAATTCCGGCTGACGGTCCGCACGCAGATCCTCGTCACGGAAACATTTGGCTACCTGATAATAACGATCATATCCGGCTGCCATCAACAACTGCTTAAAAATCTGTGGTGACTGTGGCAATGCATAGAAACTTCCCGGATGTACACGGCTCGGCACCAGATAATCTCTTGCTCCCTCCGGGGTTGACTTATTAAGAATTGGTGTCTCGATCTCCAAAAATCCTTCTTCTGCCAAGAAATTACGAATAATACTTACAACCTTACTTCTAAGGATCAGGTTACGCTGTAAATCCGGGCGGCGAAGATCCAACGTACGATACTTCAGACGAACCTCTTCCTTTGTCTTGGAATTCTCCTCAATTGGAAATGGCGGTGTCTCTGCCTCTGAAAGAATACGGATATCCTTTGCAATGATCTCGATATCACCGGTTGCTAAGTTCTTATTGATTCCACCGGCACGAAGTGCAACCTCACCGGTAATCGCAACGACATATTCACTTCTTAACTTCTCTGCCTTTGCAAAACTCTCACTACCACATTTATCCTCTTCAAAGATTACCTGTAAGATACCGCTACGGTCACGAAGATCCACAAAGATAATACCACCCTTGTTACGACTCTTCTGCACCCATCCCATTACGGTAACGGTCTCATTAACATTCTTGTTACTGACTTCTGTACATCTGTGGGTTCTGTGTAACCCCTTCATTGACTCTGCCATAATTGCCTCCTATATAGTTTCTTCCAGAAAATTGTGTGTCACAATTCCTTCATTATACACAAATAATGCGTGAGCAATCACACTCACGCATTATTATATATGTTTTGTACCAATTTGTACAGTGATAACTTTATTCGGTTGTCAATGCATCCCTACTGTGGGCCCATGTACTCAGACTGTCCAAATGCAAGAATCAAGAAAAAGATTGGACTTAAAAAGATCAAGCCAAGTGTAAATCCAATGTCATGACCATATGCCTTTGACATCTTATGCAACTGGATAATACCAATGACAGCAGATGCAATGCTTAATATAGATCCAATCACTGGAATCTCCAATGCTCCTACAATAGCACCTACAACGGATAAACCAAGGATAACCCAGAAATAAGTCACATCCCACGTGATCTTATAAAGAGTATACTGGTTATAAAATGGGATCAGGCACTTCCATCCTTCTTCTCCTGCCTTCGTAAAAATCTTCCAGGTAGCAATAATACCAATTATAAGGCATACCACCAAAATCACTGCAATCACACCAAGAAAACCTGCTATGGCTGCCAACATACCTGAATCATAACTATACATATCTTCCACCTCATTAAATAATATTCTTCGAATCATGTCGAAGTTGATATTATTATACTATACATGCATAGATTACGCAAGACGAAAGCAGGTAAAATCC
The DNA here is from genome assembly GCA_902762905.1 of uncultured Lachnospiraceae bacterium. GTDB lineage: Bacteria > Bacillota > Clostridia > Lachnospirales > Lachnospiraceae > CAG-590. The sequence goes on from CACWQE010000034.1 coordinate 20,446, forward strand.
ACTTAAATTTATCTTAAAATTTGTTAATATTGTATATCAGCTCATCTTGCTTATTACAACGAAGCCTTATTCTTATTGTCCGCCAGCCGCTCTACAATAATCGGAATCTGACATGGTTCCGTAACCCAATATTGTGCCGCATCCAATTCATGTTCTGCTCCATATCCGTACAGACACCCTATAAATGGAATATCATTCAGATTCGCTGCCTGCATATCATAAAACCGGTCACCAACCATAACAGCCTGTTCCGGTTGGATACGGTGCAGCAATACCCGAAGACTGTCTGCTTTGGTATCTTTCAGGGTAAGTCCCTGCACATAATCAAATTCCTGTTCCACATGCAGGGCCTTAAGGATAACTGCAATCTCTTCTTCTGTTGCATTTGAACAGATAGCCAACCGATGCCCATTCTCCTTCAGACTACGTAACATCTCTGCCGTACCCGGAAATAATCTTGCTTTTGTATCCACCTCTGCAAACCATAATTGCCCAATCAATGCAGAGAATTCGTCCAACCTCTCTGCCGCATGCTCCCCAAAGAAGAACTTTACATCCTCTGTAAAGGTTGCACCGATCCGGTCACGCAACTGTTCATCCGTAAAACGATCGGCTCCCATCTGTTTTAACGCTTTATGATATGCGGCAACACCGTATGTCTCCGTCATATTCAGGGTTCCATCAATATCAAATATCACTAGCATACTAGAAAATTCCAATCATACAACCAAGAATACTCAATACAAAAATTCCAAGAATAATATATATCGTCTTCACATTCTTCTTATACAACCATACACACAGGAACGTTGCTCCAAGCGGTAGCAGACCAGGGAATATCTGATCAAAGATCGACTGCAAAGTAGTCTCCGTCCCCGACAGGTTAAAGGATAATGTTGTCTGTAACGAGACCATTGTACCAATCATGGCACCAATTACGGTTAATCCAAGTATGGAGGCTCCGTAAGACAATTTCTCCATCATGTGATTTTCAGAAGCATTCTCTAAGAACTTGGTACCTAACTTATACCCATATTTGCCTGCAAGGATCTTGGTCAGAAAATGAATGGAAGTATAGATCAGAAAATACAGAATTGCTCCCAATATATTTCCCTGTTTTGCAAGTCCAATACCAATACCAGCCGCAATAACACGAAATGTTCCCCAGAAGAAGGAATCACCAATACCGGATAACGGACCCATCAGACCAACCTTAACATTATTGATGGATTCTGTATCAAAATCCTCATTTTTTGCATTTTCTTCTTCCATGGCAACACCTAACGTCATTACAAAAGGTGACACATGTGGGGTAATGTTAAAGGTTTCTGTATGACGTTTCAGTGCTGCATAGAAGTCATCATCATTCGGATATATCTTACGAAGTGGTTTCTCAATTGCATACATATATCCATATGCCATCATTTTGTCAAACGACCAGGAGCTTTGAATCGTAAAGGATCTCCAGAAAATGCTCCGATAGTCTTTGGCTGTCATAATCTCTGTTGATTGTTGTTCTTTCTTCTCCATTAGAAATCCTCCTCTGCTTCTTCAAATCTCATGCTGTTGACTGCAATCAATGCCATGCAAAGACCGGCAACCGCCACTCCGATCACATCCATTCCCAAGTACATAACGGCAATAAAACCAATGAATAAGAATGGCATGATCTTACTGTTAGACATCATCTTAATTAACAGAGCAAGTCCTACACAGGACAGAACCCCCGCTGCTACATTGAATCCATCCATTACTACATCTGGAATCAGATTCAATACATTATTGATCGTATCTGCACCAAATGCCACCGCAACAAACACAAGCAAGGCTGACGGAATACCGATCGACAACGGTACCACTGTTAAATGCAATAGATTTGCTTTCTTTAAATTTCTTTCATTTACCGCCTTATCAATCTGCTTACCTGCCCAGCTTCCCGGGATCGCATAACAGAAGTTTCTCCACATCTGTAAGAAAACAGATAATGGAAGTGCTAACGCAACAGCCGTTCCAACACCTGCTCCGGATTGAATTGCTACTGCAATACTAAGTACACTCGATGCATACACCTCTGGAGGAACAGCACTTCCTACCATAATAGAACCCATAAACATCGCTTCTAACGATGCACCCATAATAATTCCTGTTGTCATATCTCCCATGATCAAACCAATGATCGGTCCTGTAAATAACGGGCGTGACATCATGCAGGCACCAAATGTCTGCTCGTCAATGGCAGCCAGAAATGCTACCAACGCCACCAATAATGCTTTCACTACCATAAATAATCTCCTTCCTCTAGATCAGGGTTTCTGCCATGATCTTCTTCTCTGTTGGAACCGGGCGGCACTCAACCTCTGCACCTGCCGCAATCATTTCCTTGATATTGGAAATATCTGCATCTGTTACGGCGATGGAATTCGTCCACGTCTTAGTTCCATCCTTGACCTTCATATTACCAAGATTAATGTGATCTACTGCTTCCACTTCTGTAACCAGACGAAGTGCATCTGCCGTGTTATCCACAACAATAAACAGTTTATACTTATCCGTCTTACCAGACTTTAATGCTGCGATTGCATCATCCACCGACTTTGACACAAACTTTACGCCCGCCGGAGCCGCTAATTTCAGAGAAGTTGCTCTTAACTTATCTTTTGCTACGGCATCATTTACTACAAAAATGCAATCTGCCGCCAGGGAATTCGTCCACGCAAACGCAACCTGACCATGAACTAATCTTTCATCCACTCTTACTAATTTTACCATTAAAAATCATCCTCCTCTGTATCTAATGCTTCTCCCAACACCTGATTCACATTCACAACACCTTCCTTTGCCGATTCGATTGCCTCTGCAATAATCTCTTCCGTCGATCTGTCATCTTCTAACGAACCAACTAACTCAATCAGCAAAGGAAGATTCATTCCGGTGATTACATATACGTTACCAGTTGAGATATACTCTGAGAACTTATTGGCAACGCTTCCACCAAACAGGTCCGCTGCAACGATCAGCTCATCCTGTTCCGACAATGCTTTCATCTGTTCTTTCGCAACCCGGTCCATATCAAAATCCGGTTCTACATAAGCACAGATCACATCGACAGCTTGCGTCTGTCCTAATATAAAGTTCAATGTTTCTTTGATTCCTTCCGCAAATCTGCCATGCGTTGCTATCAATAATCTTCTCATTGCCATCTCTCCTATCTGATTCTAATATTCTACCGTTCTATAATACCTTCTGATATCCAGATTATGATCTCTCACATGTTCAAAATGAGCACTGATTCTCTCATTCTGAGCTGCTAATACCATCGGTGCAACAAACTTTCTCATGTCCTCATCGATGCCATCTAACTCATAATCCTTGGTATCCCATACCTCTACTACATCGGAATATCTTCTCACAAATGCCTCTGCTCTGTCAACCAACGGACGGGTCTCGTCTTCGCCCTTAAACAACATGAAACTCATATCCTTCTCTGTCATTTCAATTGTTCCATGGAAGAACTCTGCGGCATGAATAGACTTGGTTGCGATCCACTGCATCTCTTCTAATACGCACATAGCAAAACAATATGTCTCACCCCATGTATTACCAGCTCCAATGCACATATGGAACTTCGTATCTTTGTGTTTCTCAGCAAATGCTAATGCTCTCTCGTCATTTTGCTCACGTACCTTCAATAACGCTTCTGGCATCTTCTTAAGTGTCTCTAAGAAACGATCACATTCCGGGAACTCTCCATTCTTCTTCATGATCATTGCCCCTAATGCAAACATATGAATATACATCTCTTCTACCAGATTGTCATTGGATGCTGCATTTGCAATTACATAAGTGGAAGCTGCACCAAGTGGGCAATCCTCTTCTCCTACAAACGAGATTACCTGTGCTCCTACACTCTTAGCATATTCTGCCGCTGCGATTGTCTCTTTGGTTGTGCCGGAAAGAGACGCTGTGATAAGCAGGGAACGATTGGATAATTTCTTTGGCTTTGCAGCTACCAACTCGGCTGCAATCTCATAATACCACTCCACTGTAGAATTCGTCTTCAACATATAGGCAAGCGGGCTTACCATAGAATAAGTTCCACCGGTTCCTACTAAAAATACATTATCATATCCCTTTGTATATACCTGTTCAACCACCTCTGCAATCTTTGGAATATTGTTCACTGCTCCATTCAATACACTTAAATATGTTTCATTCTCAAATCCATACATTTTGTATCATCCTCCTAAAATTAAATTTGATCCTGATGTGCGCACATATAAAAGTTCATAACCACTTTGTGTTTATAATATACCACTTTGCATTTTCTCTGTCAACCACTTTTTATTTAAAATATACCGCTTATTGCACCAGGCGTATTTTTAGTATACCAATTTGTGTTTTTCTCTTCCTTTTCCGAAAAATCTCTGTTATAATATGTATAGTACTTAGCAAGTGTATACTTTGTAGTACAATGCACAATACAAAGATTACAGGATAGATAATGAGGAACAGGAGAACAATATGTCAGACAACGCAACGGAAGTATCCCAGATCATCCGGGAACATATATTAGATAAAACATATGCCTATGGCACCACGATTCCTTCCGAAAGAGACTTGGCACAGACATTACAGGTGAACCGTAATGTTATCCGCAATGCCATTGATCTTTTAATAGAAGAAGGTCTGCTCAAGCGGGTACAGGGAAAAGGAACATATGTAATCAAGACAGATATTGATGATTCTGCCATTCATTTCAAAGGAATGAGCGAATTATTAAGGCAGGCTGGTTACACCCCGAATTCCAAGGTACTCACAACCAAGACAAGAGCTGCCGGTCATAAATATTCCAATATTTTCCACATATCGAATGATACAAAGATGTTTCAGATTGTGCGTTTACGAAGCGGCAACAACATACCTATTTCCATAGAGAATACAACCATTCTGCATGAAAGTATCCAGCATGTAGAAGAGATAGATTTTCAAGTATACTCCTTGTACGATATGTTTTCGATCAATAAAATACATATTCATACAATCCGGCATGTATTCTCTTCGTCCAAAACATATAATACCTTTGCCCGCTTACTCGGACTAGAAGAGGGCAGCCCTATTGTATCGATTGAGATTATCTCATCAACAAAGGACGGTCTGGTAGCAGAACATACCGAAGTTATGGTTGTTCCTGCATTTGCCAAGTATTACACAGATGGCATTATCCGCAATGGCGAATTCCACTTGTCATCTCAATTATTCTAAATGATCACCCATAAGGAGGCTTTCCAATATGCCCAAAATGTACAATCTATTAAGTCTTGATATAGAAGAACAGGTCAAACAATATATTGATGAACACAACCTGCAACCAGGGGATAAGCTTCCTTCTGAACGCGACTTTTCAACCATGCTGAATGTCACAAGAGTTACTCTCCGTCATGCATTAGAAGTATTGATCAGCGAAGGAATCATTGAACGACATCCCGGAAGTGGTTACTATCTCTGCCCACCTAAGGCAGATCGCGAATTACTATACTACTGTTTTCCTTACAAAGATTGTGCTCTGATCAACGAAGGATATGCCACGGAAAAGATATCTTTTATTCCGGAACAGATACGTAATATCGCTGCCAACTCCGCATTACCTACTGCATATGATGACCTAATCTCTAACTATGTGTTAGAAACTGTAGCCGACCGGCCAATCGGTCTTACTTATATGTTCCAGCAGCCGGAATCTACCTTATTATTTCCTTATTTATTTGAGATGAATGATATTCCAGATGAACTGACCATTACCCAGACAATCCGCGTCTTCTCATACGAAGAAGATCTGGTGGAACCATTGCATCTCACCAGTTCAGACAGCCTGCTGCTGATCAGCAATTTTGTTCACTACCGCAGCCAGACAATCGGCATCAGTTTATCTCTATGCGTAGGCAGCCGGGTAAATCTTGTAACCAGCATTACCTTACCGGAATAATTTTCTATTCCGGTATTTTTTTGTAATATTTTGCTTACGATTCCAGTTCTATTCGTATTGACGCACATTTTCCAAGTTCTTATAATGAGACTGCATGCAAATAATAACGCAGAAATGAGGACAATAATATGAAAAAGTTTCGAACCAGATTACTCACATACATTCTCCTTGGCAGTGCGTATGTTCTTATTCAGAATGTTACTGCTTATACCATGCCTGTACACGCTTCACAGGTTGTCACGTCCCACATACAATCATCAGTCAATCATATGGAAGCAACAGCATCATCTACTGCCACAGCCCAATCCGCCGCTGAAGCACCCGCCATCACATCACCAGATCCGATTGTACCGGATATGTCGGACATCCAGACCCTGACAACTCCCCAGATCAGCAAATGTACTGCCACTTTTAGCTCAACAATACGGTTAGCCTGGAATAAAATACCGCATACTGGCAAATATGAGATCTACCGTGCAAAGTCCAGAAAAGGTGAATACAAATGCATTGCCCATACGAGAAAGCCACGCTATACAGACAAGACCGGTAAAGTGTTTACAACCTATTATTACAAGGTGAAAGCTGTTCCAGACGATTCCCAGACATATTCCGACAGCCGTTACAGTAAGGTTGTATCGGCCACTGTCCGAAAGAACGCCAAAAAAATTGCCTATGTCGGCGACTCGATCATGACCGGGTTCAGAAATTATGGTGTAATAAAAGGGAAAAATAATCGCGAATTTGCTAAGATCGGTATACATACCTACAACTTCTATACCAGTGACTATATGAAGAATCTTCTTCAATATAATCCAGACCGGATGATTATTATGCTCGGCATGAACAGCTTAGGCGGCAATCCCGGCAAGACACAGATCGACAGCATCCTGAATCCATATAAGAAGATACTCAATGCCTGCCATAAAAAGAATCCCAACATGGAAATCATCGTTATGGGAGTCAGTCCGACACGCAATAGCTCCGAAGTAAACAATACCGCAATCCGACGCTTTAACAAATACTTAAAGAAATATGCCAAAACGAAAACATACATCCACTATTTTGATACCGTTTCATTCTTGTCTGATCAATCCGGTTCTCTCAAAGCATCCTATAGCGGCGGGGATGGCATCCATTGGAGTAAGGCGGGGTATGAGGTGACCTATAAGAAACTCCAGTCCTTCCTCAAAGAGTGGTAATATCCCCCTTGCACAGCGTAAGTGACGGACTTTGTGCCCAACGGACGCTCCGGCCTAGAAAAATTGG
>CACWQE010000035.1 GCA_902762905.1 uncultured Lachnospiraceae bacterium
ATAGTGTTACATTGCTTAGCATCCGCTACTGGAGCAATTAAGTGCGAACGGCCCCGGCTTGGAACCAATTTTTCTAGGCCGTTGCGTCCGTTGGGCACATACATCCGGCGTCACTTACGCTGTGCAAGGGGATTAGTTGTGATTTGTGAGAGGTATAACCAGTTCGGTCGAAACTCCCGCATCAAATTCCAATACCCCGCACCACGGAATCCATATTCGGCGATCAGATTATATTTCTCCCGGATACTTCGGACATCTTCAAACCAGACAACATGTTCAACTCCATCCTTCGTATAGTAATAATACGGTGCCATTGCTGTTTCGTCATACAAGATTTCTGTCTGATATTGATATGCTCTTCTCACTGCTTCTATATTGCCAATCGTTTCCGCTTCTGTTACATTACGTTCAAAGGGAAGAGGCCAATCATATGCATAATTGGGAATTCCCATATAGATTTTCTCTGGAGGAATCACAGATACCGCATAATCCAATACTCTCCGTACACTCGGAATTGGTGCCACGGCCATAGGAGGCCCATATCGATATCCCCACTCATACGTCATGAGAAACACGCTATCTGCCACTCTTCCAATTCCCTCATAATCAATTCCCTCGTATAATAGTCCCGGCTGGTCATCTGCAATCTTTGGCGGCACTGCTACACTCACTTCATAGCCACTATCATGAAGCAGATTTGCCGTTTTCTGAATAAACATAACATATGCCTCGCGGTAAGGTGCCGGAATGAATTCAAAATCAATATCTAATGCCTGATACCCCTTCCCTCTCATCACATTAAGAATATTAGCAAGCAACACATCCTGAACTGTACCACTTTCTAACAAACGCACCACCAACTGATTATTAAACCGTTCGTTGCGGTCTAATGGTGTGATTACCATTCTTTTGCGCCTGCCAAAACGATCCGCTTCACTTAGCAGGCGGTCATCATTCATTGCGATCAAACTTCCGTCCTCATTATATCCATAAGAAAATGGCAGTAATTCATCAATATACAATAACGCCTCTTCTAATACTGCTTCTTTAATAAATGAATACGCATATCCAAACACATCAATGTCCCGATTTTCCGTGTCTTTATAGGCAATCACAATTTGTCGCCCCGGCAACAGAAATGCTTCATTTAACAGATATGGATTATTACGTACTAAACGAATCACCGTCCGTTCGAACTTCTCTGCAATACCAGCTAATGTATCTCCCTCTTCTATGGTATAGATCTGTTCTGGCTCTAAAATAAGCAATGCCTGCCCTACTACTAATTCCTCTCTTTGTATTTCATTGTCAAATGCCAGCCGCTCTATCGACACTTGAAACCGCTCTGCGATTGATTGCAAGGTATCTTCCTCATTTACAACATAGATTTTCATCTCTTCATTTCCTATTGCCCTTACTATCTAATCTACGCTCATTTTTTATTATATATGTCAATTCTCTCATTTGTATCACTCTAATCTTTTATTCTTCCTCTCCGCAAGATGCACATCCTTAGCGGAGCGTTTTTGCTTTTCCGGACGAACTTTGCTATAAAGCAAAAAAAGAAGTCACCCTGTCTGCTTAACGCAGACAAGGAAACTTCTTTGAATAAGAACATTCCCGAATCACTTGATTCTCTACACTCTTTTATCCTGTAATGTTATTCTTGTCAATCTATAAACCTTACATGGTTACAAATACAAACTTTAACATGAATAACAATGCAATGATTGTAATAATGATATCCTTCTTCTGATATTTACCAGTTACAGCAGAAAGAACCACATATGCAATTGCTCCAATACCGATACCATTTGCAATTGAATAAGTAAGTGGCATCATGATCAGTGCCAAGAACGCAGGAACTGCAGATGTGATATCATCCATATTAACCTTAGCAAAGCTCTTCATCATCAATACACCAACATAGATCAATGCTGGAGCAGTAGCCGCACTCGGAATAATGCTTGCAAGTGGACTTAAGAATAAGCACAATGCAAAACAGATTGATGTAACCAAGCTGGCAAGACCTGTTCTTGCACCGGCAGCCACACCAGAAGATGACTCAACGAATGTAGTAACAGTTGAAGTACCTAATACAGCACCAGCAACAGTTGCAACAGAATCACAAAGCATAGACTTATTAACGTCAATTGGATCACCATTCTCATCTAACATACCGGCCTGAGATGCAGTACCATACAGGGTTCCGATTGTATCAAACATATCTACCAAACAGAATGTGATGATCAACATAATCGCATTGAATACACCACCTACCGGAGCATTGACAAATGCATCACTCCATGCCTGACCATCAAAGATACCAACAATACCAACTTCACCGAAGTCCTTGAATGTCTGTCCGATTGCACTCAAGTCAAAGTTAGGAACCTCTGTCATGCATACATAATATAATACACTACAGATGAGGATAGAAAGAATAACACTACCTTTTACATGATAATGCTCAAAGATTGCGATTAATAACAATCCAACAAATGCAACCAATGCTGGAACTACTGCTAATTTCCAATCTGTTCCATTAGCATTCGCATCTGTAATTGCACCATGAATATCAACAAACTGAACAAATGTATACTGGTTTGCCTGGATCAGACCAGCATTCTTTAAACCGATCATAGCAATGAAAAGACCGATACCTGCAGGAATTGCTTTCTTCAAACAATCCGGCAATGCTTTCGCAATATATTCTCTTGCTCCTGTTACAGAAAGAAGCAGGAATACAAGACCGGAAATAAAGATAATAACCATACCAGCATGATAACCTTCGATTACATTCACACCACCAAATACAGATGCTGAGATAAAGCTTGAACAGAAGAATGCATTTAATCCCATTCCACAAGCCTGAGCAAACGGCATCTTAGCAACAAATGCCATCAATAAAGTACCAATAATTGCACCTATGATAGATGCGATAAATACAGAATTCCAGATCTGACCAAGCTGTGCAGATACATCCATACCAGCCTCAGCAGCCGCACCTGCTAACCAACCGGTTGCTCCCTCACCAGCTACCTGATTCGGATTAACAAATACGATATAAGCCATAGCAAAAAATGTGGTCAGACCACCCATAATCTCTGTTCTGACGTCAGATCCACGTTCAGAAATCTTAAAAAACTTATCCATTGTAATTCTCCTTCTTAATAATAAAAAATTCTCATATTCTAGATACGAAAATTCACTCATCTAATACAAAGTAAATACGGGGATTCACACCTTATTCTCATATGTGAATCCCCATATCAATATCTCGAAATAGATGTTACCATCTTACTTTCGATTCATTATAATTATTTGTTAGCAATCTGTGCCTTAATAGCTTCTGTAAGCTGTGGAACGATCTTGTTCAAATCACCAACAATACCATAATCTGCTACATCAAAGATTGGAGCATCTGGATCTTTGTTGATTGCAATGATAAGATCTGACTCTTCCATACCAGCTACATGCTGAATAGCACCAGAAATACCGATTGCGAAGTATACCTGTGGACGAACAGTCTTACCAGTCTGTCCTACCTGAAGGTCTCTTGGTAACCAGCCAGCATCTGTTACTGCACGAGAACAGCTTACTGTTGCACCAAGAACTTCTGCTAAGTCATCTAATAACTTGAAGTTCTCTTTGCTTCCAACTCCACGACCACCAGATACTAAAATCTTAGCATCCATAATATCCTTTACATCAGATACAGCCTTAACAACATCAAGAATCTCAACATACTTATTGTTTGGAGTAAATCCTGGATTGTAGTTAATAACCTCAGCCTTAGCACCAGCTACCTTATCAAGCTTCTGCATAACACCTGGACGTACTGTAGCCATCTGTGGACGGTTATCAGGACATGCGATTGTAGCGATTGTGTTACCACCAAATGCTGGACGAGTCATTAATAACTGGTTGTGCTTCTGCTCTTTACCTGGAATTGGGTTGATTGGGAAATCACCAATCTCAAGTAATGTACAGTCAGCTGTAAGACCTGTAGCAACTCTAGCTGATACAGTAGGACCTAAATCACGACCGATTGCTGTTGCACCAACTAACATGATCTCTGGCTTATACTCATTGATTACAGATGCAAGTGCATGTGCATATGGCTCTGTTCTGTAGTTCTTTAACTCTGGATCATCTACAACGATGACACGATCAGCACCATACTCTGCTAATTCATCTACAAGACCAGCAACATCAGAACCAACTAATACTGCTGTTACTTTTTCATTTAACTTCTCAGCAAGTCTCTTTCCTTCACCGATCAACTCGAAAGAAATACCGCTTAATTCGTTATCTACCTGCTGTGCAAAGACAAATACGCCCTTGTACTGCTCTAATTGTTCTGCGCTCATTGCTCCCATTTTATTCACCTCTTTATTAGATAATGTGCTTTGACAATAACTTGTCAACGATTAACTTAGCTGCATCTTCTGGAGAATCTGGTGTAACCTTCTCACCAGCACCCTTACGAACCTTGTCGGAAGCCTTAGCGATCTTTGTAGGAGAACCATTCAAACCTAAGTTAGAATCTTCGACATCCTTAAGATCTGCTCTTCCCCATGTAGTAATCTCTGCATCATATGCATCAAAGATTCCACCTGGAGTCATATAACGAGGCTCATTCAACTCAGCTAATGCTGTGATCAAGCAAGGCATCTGAGCCTTAACCATATGATATCCATCATCATACTGACGCTTAACAACAACACTGTCACCCTCTACCTTGATATCCTGTGCATAAGAGATAACTGGAAGTCCTAAATGCTCAGCGATCTGTGGACCTACCTGAGCGGTATCACCATCGATAGCCTGACGACCTGTAATGATCAAATCATAATCAATATTTCTTAATGCACCAGCAAGTGTAGTAGATGTAGCCCAAGTATCTGCACCACCTAATACTCTATCTGTTACAAGAACGCCCTTGTCAGCGCCCATAGCCATAGCCTCACGAAGAACTTCTTCTGCCTTTGGAAGACCCATTGTTACAACTGTAACTTCAACATCTTCATTCTGATCCTTGATTGCAAGAGCAGCCTCTAATCCTGCCTTGTCATCTGGATTCATGATAGTAAGCATTGCGCCTCTATCCAATGTTCCATCTGGATTAAATTTAACTCCACCCTTTGTATCAGGTACCTGTTTTACACAAACAACAACTTTCACGTTAATTACCTCCTAGTTTAAGATATTTGCAGAGATAACCATACGCTGAACTTCTGAGGTTCCTTCGTAGATCTCTGTGATCTTAGCATCACGCATCATACGCTCAACGTCGTACTCCTTAATATAACCATAACCACCATGCAACTGAACTGCCTTAGTTGTAACTTCCATTGCAACCTCTGCTGCGTATAACTTAGCCATAGCAGCCTCTACAGAATAAGATACCTTCTTACCAGACTGGTACTCACCTTTCTTCATAGCAGCCTTGTATACTAACATCTTAGCAGCCTCTACCTTAGTAGCCATATCTGCTAACTGGAACTGTGTATTCTGGAACTGAGCGATGGAACGTCCAAACTGCTTTCTTTCCTTTACATAGTTGATTGTTGTCTCTAAAGCGCCCTCTGCAATACCAAGTGCCTGAGCAGCGATTCCGATACGACCACCATCCAATGTATGCATAGCGATACCAAATCCCTTACCCTTAGCGCCTAATAAGTTCTCCTTTGGAATACGGCAATCTGTGAAGATTAACTCATAAGTAGAAGAACCGCAGATACCCATCTTGTTCTCTTTTGTACCAAATGTGAATCCTGGAGTATCCTTCTCTACGATAAATGCGGAAATCTCTTTCTGCATACGTCCACGCTTCTCAACCTTACCTGTTACAGCAATGATGATATATACGTCAGCCTCTTTACCATTGGTAATGAAGCACTTAGAACCATTCAATACCCACTCATCACCATCTAATACAGCCTTTGTCTGCTGACCCTGTGCATCTGTACCAGCACCTGGCTCTGTCAAACCGAAAGCACCTAACTTCTTACCAGAAGCTAAATCAGGTAAATATTTCTCCTTCTGAGCTGGAGTACCAAATGTCTGAATTGGATCCATGCAAAGAGAGGTATGAGCAGATACGATAACACCTGTAGTACCGCAAACCTTAGAAAGTTCCTCTACGCACATAACATATGTTAAAGGATCACAACCCTGACCACCAAACTCCTTAGGAACAGGAATTCCTAAAAAGCCTGCCTTTGCCATCTTCTCTACTGTCTCTCTTGGAAATCTATGCTCTTCATCAATTTCCTGAGCAAGTGGCTTAACTTCTTTCTCAGCAAATTCTTTGAAAAGAGTTTGTGCCATTTCATGTTTCTTACTTAATGTGAAATCCATTTGTAATTATCCTCCTATTACATTCTTATGCCCATAATTACTGAGCATCAACAGGTGTCTTAGTGCGGTCAGCATTGTATACATAGAATCCCTTACCACTCTTAACACCAAGGTTGCCACCACGAACCATCTTACGAAGCAATGGACAAGCACGATACTTGCTGTCACCTGTCTCAGCATAAAGAACATCCATGATTGCAAGACAAATATCAAGACCAATGAAATCACCTAACTCAAGAGGTCCCATTGGATGATTAGCACCAAGCTTCATAGCAGAGTCGATACCAGCGATATCAGATACGCCTTCCATCTTGATAAATGCTGCTTCGTTAATCATTGGAACTAAGATACGGTTAACAACAAAACCTGCTGCTTCATTAACCTGAACAGGAGTCTTACCGATCTCTTCTGAAATCTTAACGATTGTGTCAACTGTCTCCTGAGGAGTGTTCACACCAGCGATAACCTCAACTAATTTCATACGATCAGCAGGATTGAAGAAATGCATACCGATCATCGGACGAGTAAGTCCGTTACCAATCTCTGTAATAGAAAGGCTTGATGTGTTAGAAGCGAATACACACTCTGGCTTAGCAATCTTGTCTAACTCAGCAAAAGTAGTCTTCTTAACTTCCATATTCTCAAATGCAGCTTCTACGATCAAATCGCAATCTGCACAAAGATCTTCCTTAAGACCAGGTGTGATGCTTGCAAGAATTCCATCAACCTTCTCCTGTGTCATCTTTCCTTTTTCAACAAGTCTTGCATATCCTTTTGCAATCTTGTCCTTACCGCCTTCAGCCCACTCCTGCTTGATGTCACAAAGTGCTACTTCATAACCATCTACCTGAGCGAAAGCCTTTGCAATACCCTGACCCATGGTACCTGCACCAATAACGCCAACTTTCATTCTTTTGTCCTCCTAAAAAATATATTTGTGGATACGCCTGACAAATTCATTTACGTTTCGTTTGTACGGCATCTCCTATTTCACACATTTAGGATGGTCATATGGCCATCCTAAATATGGTAAAAACAATGTAATTATTTGTTCTGGAAAGGAACTACTTTCAACTTCTTCTCTTTGTCTTTCTCTAAGAAGTTGCCCATTCCAGCTTTCTGATCTTCTGTCTCAAAGCAATCACCGAATAACTTCTCTTCGATCACGATTGCCTGATCCATATCTACCTGTAATCCATCGTTAATTGCCTTCTTGCAGTTACGAACTGCGATTGGAGCCTGTGCAGCAATACCTGCGGCAAGCTTCTTAGCGGCTGGGATCAACTCCTCTAATGGATATACAGCATTCACAAGACCGATACGATATGCTTCATCAGCCTTAATATTACGTGCTGTGTAGATCATCTGCTTTGCCATTCCAGGACCAACCAGACGAGCCAGTCTCTGTGTTCCACCAAATCCAGGTGTAATTCCAAGACCTACCTCAGGCTGACCGAAGATTGCATTCTCAGAACAGATACGAATATCACAGCTCATAGAAATCTCGCATCCACCACCTAAAGCAAATCCATTCACTGCTGCAATAACAGGAATTGGGAATGTCTCTAACTTGCGGAATACATCGTTACCCTTCTTACCAAATGCTTCACCCTCTGCCTTAGTAAGAGTAGACATCTCTCCGATATCTGCACCTGCAACAAATGACTTCTCGCCTGCACCAGTTAATACTAATGCTCTTGTAGCATCTAAATCTACTGCGTCTAATGTTGCATTTAACTCCTCTAATACCTGGCTGTTCAAAGCATTAAGTGCCTTTGGACGGTTGATTGTGATAATGCCCACAAATCCGTCCTGCTCATATGTGATAAATTCCATGATTGAATCTCCTTCATTAAAATACTACAAACTATCGTCTATGGATTAGTCTCTCTCTACGATAGTAGAGCAGCCCATACCACCACCGATACAAAGTGTAGCAAGACCCTTCTTAGCGTCCTTCTTAACCATCTCATGTAATAATGTAACAAGGATACGGCATCCAGAAGCTCCTACTGGGTGTCCAAGTGCGATTGCACCACCATTTGGATTCAACTGCTCATCTGTAAATCCAAGGTCTTTCTGTACAGCGATTGACTGTGCAGCAAATGCCTCATTTGCCTCGATGATATCGAAGTCCTCAATCTTGTATCCAGTCTTAGCCATTACCTTCTTAGTAGAAGCTACAGGACCAACACCCATGATAGAAGGATCAACACCGCCTAATGCACCGGCAACAAATGTAGCCATAGGTGTAACACCTAACTCTTTTGCTTTCTCTTCGCTCATAACAACAACTGCTGCTGCACCATCATTGATTCCTGATGAGTTAGCTGCTGTAACAATACCGTCTTTCTTAAATGCTGGACGAAGCTTAGCAATGCTCTCTGCTGTTGTACCAGGACGTGGACCTTCATCTGTATCGAAGATAACAGTCTCTTTCTTCTTCTTAACTTCTACTGGAACGATCTCATCTTTGAATGCACCAGACTCAACTGCTGCTGCTGCCTTCTGCTGAGACTTAGCTGCAAATGCATCTAATTCTTCTCTTGTGATACCATACTTCTCACATACATTCTCAGCAGTGATACCCATATGATAATCATTGAACGCATCCCATAATGCATCATTAACCATGGTATCAACCATAGTGTTGTTACCCATTCTATATCCAAAACGTGCCTGCTTCAATGCGTAAGGAGCCATAGACATATTCTCCATACCACCTGCAACAACGATATCAGCATCGCCAGCCTGAATCATCTGAGCAGCCATATTAACACAGTTAAGACCTGAACCACAAACAACGTTAACGGTTACAGCTGGTGTCTCAATTGGTAAACCTGCATTGATAGATGCCTGACGTGCAACGTTCTGACCAAGACCTGCCTGGATTACACAACCCATATATACATGGTCTACCTGATCAGCAGGAACGCCTGCTCTCTTAATAGCTTCCTTAATAACGATAGATCCTAAAACTGGAGCTGGAGTTGTGCTTAATCCACCACCCATAGTTCCGATTGCTGTACGACAAGCGCCAGCTAAAACAACTTTTTTTGACATAATGAAATATCCTCCGTTTAAAATTTTGCTGATGAAAATTAAACATCACGCAATCTGTTTCCATGATAACATATATTTTTTTAAGTTGCAACCAGATATCCCCACGCAAACCTTGAAAAATATACCTCTTTTATGTTCTTTTTTTAAAACAAAAATCGACATTATCGCTTTTTTCTGGTTTGCCCTTTCCGCAAGGAATTATCATTTGAGAACTTGTGGTCATTTTTCGATCCATTTTTACGCTCTGCTCTTTTATGTCCACCCGATGTCTGTTTCGGTTTTCTATGCTGGTCCGTCTTCTCATGTCTGACATTTTTCTCATGTTCTGTCTTGAACTTTCTTGGTGGAATCAGACAATGTTTATCAAACCCAATCAGGTCAGCCCGTCCTGCCTTGAGCAGAGCTTCTTTCACCAGTTCATAGTTCTCGGGCATCCGATATTGAATCAATGCTCTCTGCATCGCCTTTTCATGTGGATTCTTTGGTACATAGACCTCCTGTAACGTCCTTGGATCAACTCCTGTACAATACATACACGTCGACATAGTAGACGGTGTTGGATAGAAATCCTGCACCTGCTCCGGCATATATCCAAGATCCCGGATATGCTCTGCTAACGTCACTGCTTCCTTCAACCCAGAACCCGGATGGGATGACATCAGATACGGCACCAGATACTGTTCTTTGCCAATCCGCTTATTGATCTGATAGAATTTATCAACAAATCTACGATATACCGCATTTTCCGGTTTGCCCATCATTCGAAGTACCGGGTCTGCTACATGCTCTGGTGCAACCCGCAACTGACCGCTAATATGATACTGACATAATTCCTTCAAAAAATCATCTTTCGGATCAGCCAATACATAGTCAAACCGGATTCCAGAACGGATAAATACCTTCTTCACTCCCGGAATCGACCGTAATTTCCGTAACAATGCAATATAGTCCGAATGATCTGCTTTCAGATTCTTACAAGGTTGCGGGAACAGACATTGCTTATTCGTACATACACCCACCTTCAACTGTTTCTGACAGGCCGGTGCACGGAAATTCGCCGTCGGTCCACCTACATCATGAATATAGCCTTTGAAATCAGGTTCCTTCGTCATGAGAATTGCTTCTCGCACTAAAGATTCATGACTTCTACACTGCACAATTCGTCCCTGATGAAAAGTAAGGGCGCAGAAACTGCAGCCACCAAAACAGCCCCTGTTACTTGTCAGCGAAAATTTGATCTCTGCAATCGCAGGAACCCCACCTGCTTTCTCATAAGACGGATGATAATTTCTCATATATGGAAGTTCGTACACATCATCCATCTCCTGCGTCGTCAACGGCATAGCCGGTGGATTCTGCACCACATATCGTTTCTCACCGTATTTTTCAATCAACGGTTTGGCAGAAAACGGATCTGTATTCTGATATTGAATTGCAAAACTTTTGGCATATTCGATCTTATCCTCTAACATCCGTTGATATTCCGGCAGTTCGATTCCATCATATACCTGGTCAATCTCTCTTGCCTTATAGACCGTACCTGCAATAAATGTAATATCACTAACTGCAAGTCCACTTTCCAATGCATCTGCCACCTCTACAATTGCATGCTCTCCCATTCCATAGATTAACAGATCCGCTCCGGAATCCATCAGAATTGAACGTTTTAATTTATTCGACCAATAATCATAATGTGCCATACGACGCAGGCTTGCTTCAATTCCTCCGATAATGATCGGTACATCTTTATACGTTCTCTTGATCAGATTGCAATATACAATCGTTGCATAATCCGGTCGTTTTCCTGCAACCCCTCCCGGTGTATAGGCATCCGTCTTCCGACGTTTCTTCGAAACGGAATAATGATTGACCATCGAATCCATATTGCCGGCATTTACTAGGAATCCAAGTCTTGGTCTTCCGAACTCCGTAATACTTGCATCATTTTTCCAATCGGGCTGTGGCAGAATAGCCACTTTGTATCCATGTGCCTCTAACACCCTTGATATAATTGCAGTACCAAAAGAAGGATGGTCAACATACGCATCCCCTGTCACACAGACAAAGTCCGGTTGTTCCCATCCTATTTGTTTCATTTCCTGTCTTGTAATTGGTAAATATCCCATTCTTTTTATCCTAATTATTACTTCTTATTCAGAAAATCAACTGACTTTCCTGCACCAACCACTACCGCTTCCAATGCAGTCGGAGCAACATAAGCATGAATTCCTGTGCTTTCCTCTACCAAACGATCCATACCATAGATCAGACTTCCACCGCCGCTTAACACAATACCATGCTCTGCAATGTCCGCAATCAGCTCTGGTGGTGAAATCTCCAATACATTATGAATGGTATCTAATATCTGTGCTGTCACTTCTGCAAATGCTTCTATCGTCTCTTCGGATGACACAATAATTCTTGCAGGAAATCCCGTCACAAGATCTCTTCCTTTTACCTCCATGGTAACCGGCTCTTCCCTTGGATATACTGATCCAATCGTCATCTTAATCCGCTCTGCGGTCGGCTCTCCGATCAACAAATTATATGCTCTACGAATATACTTGATCATTGCCTCATTGTAATCATCTCCTGCAAGCTTCAAAGAATTGCTCTCAACAATTCCTCCAAGAGAGATTACTGCAACATCACTAGTTCCTCCACCTATATCTACAATCATATTACCACGTGGAAGAGAAATATCAATATCTGCACCGATTGCAGCAGCTATCGGTTCTTCCATAATATCCACATGCTTTGCACCTGTATGATATACCGCATCCTCTACTGCACGTTTCTCAACCTCTGTTACACCACTTGGAACACAGACACAAATTCTTGGTCGACTCAACATTCTCTTCTTCTGCATTGCCGTCTCAATAAATGCTTTAAGCATTCGTTCTGTCACCGTAAAATCAGATATAACTCCCTGTTTCAACGGGCGAATCACCTCAATATTATCCGGCGCCTTTCCCATCATCAGCTTAGCTTTCTGTCCAATTGCGATCAGGCGCTTGGTTCTCTTCTCAAATGCTACAACGGATGGTTGATTGATTACAATGCCTTTTCCTTTCACATATACAAGAACATTGGCCGTTCCCAAATCAATTCCGATATCCATGTCAAACATATACTTTCTTCCTCCGTTACTCTATATCAAAAATACCTAATTATCATAAATCCACATACATAATATCAAAAAATACAGAAAAAACAAATACTTTTTTGCTTTTTCTGTATTTTTCCTGTTATTGTTTATTGATTTGGTAATTATTCAAAATCAGATGATACTAAATGATGCTCCTGCTCACCAGATGTCATCTCACGATTATGTGCCTTTGAAACAGCATTATCTACGATCTTCAATACACGATCCAGATTACCACTCTCTACTTCCTGCATTCTTCTACGGAGATTATTCTCTGCACCCGGCTCGCATGGATAACCCAACTGGGTTGCATGATTCTTCGCAATCTCAAATACATCCATATCTGTAATTCTGTGAACCTGGATCAAATGCTTAAACTGATTAGAAATAGAAACATTCTCTTTGAAGATTCTTGATAATGTCTCAATCTGTCCTGTCATAATTACAATCACATCATTATCCGGATTGCTTACGATCTGATAGATCTCTTCCAATTTTTCATTTGTGATAATACCTGCATTCTCAATGACAAGACATCCACCCTGTAGTTTACCAATGGCGTCTCCAATATTCGCACGATTCAATGCATTACCTTTAATCTTCGCAATCGTCTTATTCTTACAGATTCCCAATGCATAGAAACTTCTTGCAAAATCTTCTGCAATTGTAGTAGTACCAAATCCATACTGACCTAATATAACAATATTACGAGGCTCTGACGGATGTGCATTGATATACTGAATGGCATTAACAATCTGATCGCTGATCGCATTCACTGTCAAATACTTACCAAGGAATTGCTCTGCTCCAACCGGAAGTGCATAACCACCAGAAGTACCTGCTGTTGATGTTGCTGCCGCCCGCTGTGCTGCCTCGGCTGCTTTCTTTGCCTCTTCTTCCGCTTTCCGTCTTGCTTCTTCCTCGGCCGCTCTTCTCGCCTCTTCTTCTGCTCTACGTCTTGCTTCTTCCTCGGCTGCTCTTCTCGCCTCTTCTTCTGCTTTCCGTCTCGCTTCTTCCTCAACTGCTTTCCTTGCCTCTTCTTCTGCTTTCCGTCTCGCTTCTTCCTCAGCTGCTTTCCTTGCCTCTTCTTCCGCTTTCCGTCTTGCTTCTTCCTCGGCTGCTTTTCTCGCTTCCTCTTCCGCTTTCCGTCTTGCTTCTTCCTCGGCTGCCTTTCTCGCTTCCTCTTCCGCTTTCCGTCTTGCTTCTTCCTCGGCTGCTTTTCTCGCTTCCTCTTCCGCTTTCCGTCTTGCTTCTTCCTCGGCTGCCTTTCTTGCTTCCTCTTCCGCTCTACGTCTTGCTTCCTCTTCGGCTGCTTTTCTCGCTTCTTCTTCCGCTTTCCGTCTTGCTTCCTCTTCGGCTGCTTTTCTCGCCTCTTCTTCCGCTTTCCGTCTCGCTTCTTCTTCCGCTGCTTTTCTTTCTTCCTCTTCCTGTCGCTTACGAGCTTCCTCCATCTCACGTGCTTTTATCTCTGCTTCGCGAATACGACGTTGCTCCTCTTCGGCTTTTCTCATTGCCTCTGCAGCCGCCTGACGTTTCTTCTCTTCCTCTGCCCGTCTTGCTTCCTCTTCGGCTTTCACCTTTGCCTCTTCAGCTTTTCTTCTCTCTTCTGCCTCTGCTGCCATTCGAGCTTCTTCCGCTTTCTTAGCCGTATCTTCAGATGAATGACCCGAAGCTGCAAAGCTCATATCATCATCGTCATCATCATCAAAATCAATATTATATGCACTCTGTACATCATTGCTCTCTACCGGACGCTGTCTAACCGGAACAACACTAATTACATCCCCATTCTCATCCACAAAGGAATCCTTCTTTGGCGGTTCATTCTTAGGCTGGACATGCTGTGGTTCTGCACCAGATGATACCCAGCTTACTTCTTCCTTATTATCATTCCAATCGCCTTTACCATCATCTACAATAATCGTGCTGCTTCCTCCAACAACTTGTATCGGTTCCGGAACCGGTGCATGTGGTTTTGCAGTTTGTGGATTATGTACTGGTTCTGCCGGTTTCGGAGTTTCTGCCTGAGGTTTGGATTTCTCGACAGCAGCATTAATCTCCTCTGTATTAAGTGTGACCGTGCTTTCTTCTGCACCAATAGAAATCCCTGGTTTATCCGCAGGTGTAATATCAATTCCGAGTCCACCGCCCTGAACACTCGGACCATTCAAACTTTCCTGACCTTTTGTCGGATTAGAAAGACTAGGACCATCGCCTGTTGGATTGGATAATGTCGGACCATTACCAAGTCCTCCAAGACCGCCAGAAATACCGCCTCCAAGACCACCAGCAGGAGTCTCTTTCTTCTCCTCTTTCTTCTCTGATGGTGGTGTAATTCCAGCCGCCTTCATTCGTTTCTTCTCTTCCAGCTTCGCCATCTCTTCTGGAGATATCGTACGGAACTGTGGTTTCGAATTATTATTCGAAGATGACTGCCCAGCTGCCGCCTTCTTCTCTTCTTCTTTCTGTGTTGCAGCTGCTTTCGCTGCCTTTTCCTTTTCAACTTGTGCTCTGATTGCTGCAATTAATGCCTCTGTTTGATCCATTTTCTTTTCCTGCACCCGCCTTTCTGCCTCAATCTTAGCTTCCTCTTCTGCTTTAAATCTGGCTCTCTGTTCTTCCTCTGCTCTAGCTACTGCTAAACGTTGCTCTCTCTCAGCTGCAAGCTTTGGATTTCTCTTGATTTCTTCTTCCTCTTCCCGTTGTCTTTTTGCTGCATCCCGTTGTTCAAATGCCAATGCCTTTAACCGCTGCTCTTCCTGCTTTTTAGCAAGTGCTTCTTTTGCAGCCGCCACTTCAGCTTCACGCTTCATTCGAAGCTCTTTCATCTGCGGTGTTTCTTCTAACTCACCCGAGCCAAAAGAATTATTATTCAAATTACGAGAACGATTGTTATTCCCGTTATTACCACCTTTTAATTGAATCCCCATATCTTAACATCTACTTTCTTTCAGTTCTGACAACTTGCGAACCATATCATCCCGGATGATAATGCGAACCCGCAATTCCTCTCTATTTGGTTTCCTGTTCTCCTGTGCAACCGATTCTGTTACCGCAATCTCTTCATAAGCATCTTGCGAAGCTTCCTCAATCACCTGATCTTCTATACTTTCTTGGGTTTCTTCCTCAATCACCTGTTCTTCTATATTTTCCAGAAGTGCTTCCCCAGTTTTCTGTTCCTCTACAAGCTCTTGAGGTTCTTCTGTTACCTGTTCTTCTATGCCTTCTTGTGACATCTCCTCAGTTTCCTGCTGTTCTACGCACTCTTGAGGTTCTTCTATCGCCTGCTTTTCTATACTTTCTTGTGCCTCTTCCTCAGTTTCCTGTTCTTCTACACGCTCCTGAGGTTGTTCTATCACTTGATCTTCTATAATATTTTCCATCAAGTTCTCTTCGGTCTCAGGTTCCCATACATTCTCTTGCTTCTCTTCTGGGATTATCGATTCCTTAAATACGAGATTCTCAGCGTTCTTCTCTTCAAGATCCTGCATCTCTACCGATGGAATAATCTCTTCAAAATCTACAATCGGCTCTTCTGCATAAATCTCCTGCACCGCTAATTGTTCTGACATCGGGCTTCTCTCATTCGTTGAATCCTTTGGTTGCCATGAATCAAATGAGTAATCCTCAACAACAAAATCATTCTGTTCATAGCTAGCCTTCGACTCAAATTGTCCTGAATCTTCACCTGTATAATATTCTTTGTTATCAATCATCTGATGTAGAATCTCTGCTTCCTGAGGAATCGCTTCCTTCATCTGATCATCCACATCCGATTGCACAACTGACATAAAGCCCAATGTATCTAACGGTTCCTCTTCCTGATTATCAGCAAGGAACTGCGCTTTCAATTCTTCAAAGGACACGGTTGCAATCTTCTGTGCTGTTACACCCTCCTGAATAACAACTTCCTCTGGTATAACCACTTCTTCCGTGCCCGAATCCTTACGATTCCACCTACGAAGTCTTGCTTCCTTCTTCTCCTCCTCCAAACGCATCGACGCCTCTAACGCTTCTAACTCGATTCGTTCCTCTTCTTCTTTCTTTGCTTCAATGTCCGCAATTTCTTCTGCCGACATTGCCTCTAAAGAATCTGGAATCAAAGCGTCTAGTTCCTCATTCATAACGACCTCACCAACCGTCTTCTTCGGTGGTTCTAGTACACTTTCAATGATACCATCTACAAACTCATCCGAAAGCTGCTCGATCGGTTCTGCATCTACTGGCAACTTAGCCGCCACTGCATCACTCAAAGAACCCGTTGCTTTGGATACATTATCTTTCAACGCATCTGCAACACTCTTAACTTGTGTCTTTGCCTTGGCCGTATTAATGTCCTTCACACTCTGTGCAACATGTCGAGCCGTCTCTAATATCTTTTCTTTATCTACTTTCTTAGAAAGAATCTTCTCTAATGCCGCCTCACGTTCGTTCTTTTGTTGTTCTTCTAAAGACACCGCATCTACCGTAACATGATCCGCATCCTGTGTTTCCTTATGTTCAATCTTTCCGGAAAGCGACTCTTCTGCATGGTCGTCTGTGCTTCCCTCCGCCGCAGATTCATCCGACTTTGTTTCTGCTTGTGCATTTCCAGCCTCAAGCGGCGCTGTCAATTGCTCCTTCTCTTCCTTCACATCGTCTTTGTTATGCTCTGCGCTTTCAGTTGCCTCTGTTTGATTCTCTTCCTTATTCTTCTTGCGACTTGTTTTCTTCTTCTTTTTCTTTTCCTTGACAGGCTTGACATCTATACCATCCTTATCATCTGCCTCCACCATAATTCTAGCTTCCGGTGGATACATCCGCAAATGATCAGCCTCCAATATTGCATCTTCCTGTGCAATCAAGTCGCCAAACATCTCTTGATCTTCCGGTTGTTCTTCCTTTGGATAACAATAGAAATATTGATCAACATCCAACTTGTCATCTATATAGTCTATAACTGGTTGTACATAAATAGAATCTCTAAAATTCTCTAAGATATATTGGCTCTCTTCTAATGCCTTATCCTTCCTTCCCATCTTATCATATAATAAAATGGCTTCAAAATTCCATCGGTCATCCGGCATTCGTTCCAAAATCGGAATCAGCACAGCCGCAATCTCCTTAATATCCTCCCCCTGTGCTTTCTTCACTAGATATTCCAGATAATCCTGTTGGGTATCTTCTGGTGCAACATAAAACTTGTACTGCTCATAATACTTCTGAGCTCTGGAATAATATCCCAATTCCAAATACAACAAGATTAATTCATATATAATACGAGTTCCCTGAGGTGACATCTGATGTGCTTTCAACAGATACTTCCGACTGTCATAATATCTCTTATTCTCCCGAAAAATCTCACCACTTATTCTCAGAAACTGTGGGTTAATGGACTTATCCAAATTCTGGGTATCCAATATCTCGAGTGCTTCCGCAAACTTCTTCTCTTCTGCCAATTCCTTTATGCGATTGATACTAGATATACTAATTCCCGTACTCACAAATTTCACCTCTTCAAAACTGCTCACTTATTTTAGTTTACCATATTGTGCAACCTTTGACAATAAAAAACCACCAAATATTCCACTGATAAGCCCCCCGATATGTGCAGCATTATCAACACCAATTGTTGTCATTCCATAATAAATTGTAATAAATGCCAGAAAAAACAACCTTCTGGGTGTTGTTTCTGCATTATTCGTACGATTCCATGCCAAAATAACCAGCAATGCTCCAATTACTCCGAAAATCGCACCAGACGCACCTGCACTAACCGCATATTCACCAATTGAATGATAATACCACAAAGATGCTGCATTACCAACTATACCACTCCCCATATAAAGTAACAGATATCGAATCTTGCCGACCATCTGTTCCAACTGGCATCCCGCATATATCAGTAAGATCATATTATTAAATAAATGTGTGATTCCAAAATGCAGAAACATGGATGTAATGATCTGATACCATTTTCCAGATGTAAATGTATCATAACTCAACGCCCCCATCCGAAGCATTGTATCAGAATCCAATGTAGCAGCATATCCTCCATTCAACACAATGACAAGAATAAAGCAAAGCACATTCAACGCTACAATAGCCATATTAACCGGAGTTAACGCAAAACCGTTCTTCTCAGGCTTCCAATCTCTAATTCCGTTATCGAGATATTCATACAAATCATCAAACTGGCTTGGCTGATTCTCAAAGATATAGATTCTCCCCGTATCTTTTGCAATAAACCATACATTGTGTAACTTCTCCACAAACTGCATGGCATCCTCCTGAAACATACCCGACTCTGTCGCTACCAGATTCAGCAATTCCACTTTCTTCTGATATCTGGTCGCCACATTAAAAATAATCCGACTCGCTGCGTTCTCATAAAGAGCAGCATCCAATTCCGGACGAAATGTACTCAATGCCAGAATATATACAATCTCATCTGTCTCCCTGATCAACACTCCACCATCCTTGGAATCCAGTGGACGATATCCTTTCTGGTAAAGCAGCTCAACGATCCGTTCTAGCAAGTCTGGTTCCTCCCGTCTAATATCTGTAACAACTCTTTGGGCTCATGAATAATATAATCCGTTCCCATAGAACGCTGTAACTCTTCATCCCGGAATCCCCAGGTTACACTAACACATGGAAGTCCCGAATTGCGTGCTGTCATAATGTCTACATCTGAATCCCCTACATATACCGCATGTTCTATATCACTGTGCAATTCTTCTAACGCTTTAAAAACAGAATCTGGTGCCGGCTTCTTCGCCACTGTATCCGACGCACCAATTGCTACAGGAAACAAGCTTTCAAAATAATCAACATTTAATCCTTTCACTGCAGAATCAAACTTATTAGAAACAATAGCAATATGATATCCCTGTCGAAGTAACTCTTTCACAAGATCAAGAATTCCATCGTATGGACATGTCTTATTATTCATATTCTGACTGTAATGTTTCTTGAATACTTCCAGACATTCCTGTTCCTGCTCTTTTGGCAGTGCCCCTGCAACTGCACGTTCAATCAACAGATCCACACCATTACCAACAAACTGCCTTACCTCATCAATGGTACGTTCCTTAAGTCCAAATACACGCATCGCATAATTCGTGCTGTCCGCCAGATCTTCCAATGTATTCAATAATGTTCCATCCAAATCAAAAATTACTGTATCTGTCTTCATCTTTAATGCCTTTCCTGTCCCCTTTGAATTTACATTATTCACCTTCCCGTCAGGTAGCCAGACTTCTGTCCGCCTCTGTATACTATATACACAAGGAAAGTGACTGAATGTATCTCCAGTCACCTTTGCCTTGTCATACTTCTACCAATATGTAAGAACGATTGCCTAGTTCTCAAATACTTTCAATACCTTATCCAATACAGTTCCTCTCATGTCCCCTCTGGTCTTCTCATACTGTAAACCAGATTCCATAATCTCAAGTAATTCCATACGATACTTCGCATCAATTGAGCCTTTCTTAATGTATTCCATTAAGATATCCTTCATAGCAGAGACATCTGTACAGCCCTTCATGCGGTCACACATCTCTTCATAATTGAAGCCGACATTCACGCGGAGATCTTCTTCTTTTCTTCCACAGATTGCACATTCCTCGTCACCAGCCGCATTAATATAACCACAGTTACATAACCAGGTTGTACCATCTGACTTATAACGCTCAACCGCATCTTTGCCTCTCTTATCCTTAAGGCCTTCCAAACCTCTCTTCGTAAGTGTTACATCGATCGGATCTGCATCTGGAGCAAATACGCCCTTAGCCGTTACATACTTCTTCACGTATACCTTCACATCTTTGATCAACGGAATATCCTTCATTGGAAGCTTACACTCTACAAAGTCTGCACGAAGCTTCGTTACATTGTTCTTCTCAAATACGAAGTCAATTCCCTGCAAAAGCAACTTCTCTTCATAGTAATTGGTCAATTCAATATCACACCGGACTGCTTTGATCTCATCCTGATTGTAATTGTAGAACAATGGTGAGATCTTAACGATGTTGTCCTCACCTGCCAATGTTACTTCTACCGGTCTTGGCATTAACATGTTGTAATAATTGCTGACAAAAATCTTAGATGCCGTAATCTTATGAATTGGCTCTTTCTTACGAATCTTAACTGCGGTACCGGAAGCAACTGTTCCAATAGTGTTATTGGAAAATCCTGTATAGTTAAGTTCCACACCAATTACTGCATTCGCACCTTTCTTCTTTGCTACTTGTGTCAAGTTCTCAATTGCATTCTCACTAGCACTCTCCAACTTGTTCGTAACCGTTGTACTCTCCTGCATTGTCCATTCTGCAAGGTTGGAAGATAAGTCCTTAAAGAAGTTCGAACTAAGTGCAATCTGTCCATTGACAAAGCCCAGATATTCTACTACTTCATAACCCTCAAATCCATTCCCAGTTGTTAACATAATCTCGCCCATATTGTGCATCCTCCCAAATATTAAAATCTGAAATTTATTATAGCACACTTCCTGCTATTAACAAAGCACTTTTTATATATTTTGTAGTTTTTTCTAGGATATTTTGTATAATTGTAACAAAAATGTAAAAAGTCCTCTTTTCAAGCACCTTGACGATGTCAAAAAGAAGACTTTATTTGACTACATTTATTCTGTGAGTGGCTTCGGATTCGTATTCTCATACTTATAGAAATAATATTCCAGATCAAAATATGTCTGTTCATCACTATCTCCGACAATCTTCCAATTCTCTTCTTTGTCCAGATTTGGAAAATACTTATCCGCCTGATAACTATACTGTATCTTTGTCACATGCGCTGTATCGCAATACTCATACATCATATTATAGATACTCTCGCCACCGATGATGAACACTTTATCACTGTCATATTGCTGTAATTCCTCCAACAGTTCTTCTTTGGAATGTACCACCGTAGCATCCTTTACCTGATAATTCTCGTCTCTGGATAAAATGATATTCTTTCTTCCTTTCAGAGGAAGTCCATTCGGAAATTCATCCAATGTCTTTCTTCCTAACACCACAACATTTCCCATTGTTGTCTGACGGAAGAATTTCTGATCCTCCGGGATTCTCACCAACAGCTTATTCCCATTACCAATTGCCCAATTCTCATCTACTGCCACGATTAACTGCATCTATATCTCTCCTTACTCAATCACATTCTCTACACCTGTAATTCACGATCAACAAACTATATTCATTCCTGCTCTCATCGATTTGCGTATCGGACCACTACACTGCGATCGGAATATTCTTAATCTGCTCTCCTGCCTGATAATCCTCAATCACAATATCATCCGTTGTAAACTGGTAGAAATCTTTGATCTCCGGGTTCAAATGAAACTTCGGTGCCGGATAAGTCGGTCTCTTAATGAGTTCCTTCACAATATCAATATGCCGGTCATAAATATGTGCATCCGCAATGACATGAACCAGTTCCCCCGGTTCCATATCGCATACCTGTGCTAACATGTACACCAATACTGCATACTGCACCACATTCCAGTTATTCGCTGCTAATATATCCTGTGACCGCTGATTCAATATTGCATTCAGCGTTAGCTTATCATGTCCCGGTTTCTTGGTTACATTAAATGTCATACTATATGCACATGGATACAGATTCATCTCATGCAGATCTGCATGTACATAAATATTCGTCATAATTCTTCTGCTGTAAGGATTGTTCTTCAGATCATAGATCACACGATCTACCTGATCCATCATTCCTTCTGCATATTGATGTTTCACTCCCATCTGGTAGCCATATGCCTTACCAATGGAGCCCGTCTCATCTGCCCATTCATCCCACACATGACTCTTCAGATCATGGATGTTGTTCGACTTCTTCTGCCAAATCCATAACATCTCATCTACCGCTGACTTCACATAAGTCTTACGCAGAGTAAGTGCCGGAAATTCCTTCGACAGATCATATCGGTTCACCACACCAAACTGTTTGATCGTATATGCAAAGCTGCCATCTTCCCACTTTGGTCTGACTTTCTCCCCTTCCGTACTGTATCCATTCTCTATGATATCAGTACACATCTTAATAAATAAATCATCTGCGTAACTCATTCTTAACTCCTAACATCTTTTCTTCCTGTATATCCCGCTGTCCTTATCCAGATATAGTATCTACATTCTCTGTGCTTTTAATATCATTCACGCTACATAATCGATATTATTACCCGCTGTAGCCTCTTTCTCAAAAGATTTCTGATTCTTGCTATAAGGATCATCTCCATAAGTCTTCATAACAGTTCTCGTCGTCCCGCCTGCAATATACGCCCGTCCACATTCCGGACATATCGCAGTCTTCAACGAAACTGTCGCTGATACCAATTCTTTATTCGCCTTGTTACCCTCTGCAACTGCATTGGTCACATGCTCCTGCTCATGTGACATTACTTTGGCATATGACTCTCCTGCCGAAATCTTGCCTGGTGTCTTAAATGATACCATCTCGTCAGAGCCGTCCTGATACCGCCGATTCTTACAGGTCTGGCACTCAACCGGAGATACCTTACGCGAACTAAACACCGTGTTATCTGTGTTCACCGGTGTCACCCTGTCTACATTTGCAATTGGAATTATATATCGATTACTCGTGCCAAGGGAATCTATCATTCCATCCGCCTCCATTCAAATTCTCTTTGAATCATATTTACCTTTGTTTCATTGTAACGGAATTTTCGTTCAAACACAAGTCTTACTTATGTGTTCTGCTTATCTACTGACTTGTCAGGCTATGCAGCACTTCTTTCAGTTCCAGTGGTAAAAATGGCTTTGTAATGTATTCGTCTACTTTTAACTTTTGAGCACGTTCTAACGTTTCTTTCGTCCGGTCAGCTGACAAGAACACAACCGGCACATCATAATGTTCCCGGATTCTACGCAATGTCTCAAACCCATCCATACCTGGCATTATAATATCCAACAGCACCAGATCAAAAGCATGATGTTCCATCTGCCGCAATGCATCTTCGCCACTCGTTGCACTGTACATCTTGTACATCGGTTCATCCTGCATGATACTCTCGATTATCTCTACATTAATGATTTCATCATCTACCACTAATATATTCTTGTGCATCTGTCTGGTCTGACGCATTGTAAATTCTGTATCCTGATCGATCAACGCTAACATATGATCCGCAATCTCCGGATCAAACTGCGTTCCTTTTCCCTGTTCAATCTGTTCCCGTACCGCCTGTTGTGTCATTGCATTCCGGTAACTCCGGTTGCTTGTCATTGCATCGTATGCATCTGCCACACCGATAATTCTTGCCACCTCTGGAATATTCTCCCCAATCAGTCCGTTGGGATAACCTGATCCATCATACCGCTCATGATGGAACTTTGCACCAATTGCCAGCACCGGATTGTCCTCAATACACTTCAATATATTATAACCGGTTACCGGATGTAACTTAATATAATTAAATTCCTCCTGCGTCAACCTTCCCGGCTTATTGATAATATCATCCGGTATTCGGATCTTACCTACATCATGCAACAGTCCTGCATAATAGATCTGCTCCTGTTCCTCTTCGCTCTTACCCATTCTTGCTGCTAACATCTTCGAATACTCTGCAACTCTTCTGGAATGACCGTTCGTATAACGATCCTTTGCATCTACCGTCTGGCTCAGTGCTGTGATGGTCTGTCCTAACATATCATGCATTTTCTTCTGATTCTTCTGTAAAACCTTAGTCTGACGATCTACTTCCTGCTCTAAATATTCTTTGTTGCGTATCTCTTCCGCAACAGAATCCTTCACAATTCTCTGGATATGTACAATGACCATAATGACACCATACAACGTAAATGCATACCGGCTGTATTTACCAAGATCGCCCACCTTAATAACATAGGAACGCCCCATATCAATACTTAAGCCTACCACTACAATAAACAACGCCGCTACCTGCAGCCATAGATTCCCGTCTTTGCTCTTATGTGCTGCCAAAAACAGCTTACCCAAAACAAATACAACGGATACTGCCAGCAATAAATGTGATACAAATACCATGTCCATGAAATCCACAACATTAGATATCTGTAAGACTAATTGTACTGCCATATTGCAAAAGGACAATCCCATTAATATACGAAATGCTTTATTGCATTCCGGGAGTATCTCTGAATAATATTGACAAAACAATACCGGAATATATAGCAAAAACAAAAAGATAGCCATAGAATAAAATGTCTGATTGCCAAAGAATACATGCAGGATCTTCGTCTCAATTGCATAATATATGGATGCCCAGATCAGAATTGTAGCAAGCCATGACATACCATTCTGTGGCTTATTCGATAACCGCTGTAAGACACTCAATGCAATCAAAAACAACGCTAAGAAAATCATAGCAATACTGCAAATGATATTCCCCATATTCTCTTTGATCACCTGTAAGATTGCAACATCCCGATCCGCAATCCGAATATTAGAAAGATATGTCGCATAATTCTTATAATGTGATGACATCTCAATCTCTAATTCCCGCTCTCCAAGATTGTCCGGCAGATTCACAAAGTTGGTCACACTTCCCGGTGTATGTCCAAACAACCGGATATCCCATGCACCAAACGCATAGATCTCCACGTCATTCAGCCAGATCTTCATCTTCTTATCCGCTGACAAAAAGAAAAATGT
Organism: uncultured Lachnospiraceae bacterium; assembly: GCA_902762905.1. GTDB lineage: Bacteria > Bacillota > Clostridia > Lachnospirales > Lachnospiraceae > CAG-590. The sequence continues at coordinate 25,247 of CACWQE010000035.1, forward strand.
CTTACCTGCATATTCCTTAGGAACTTTCGTCCGTAACACAACTGTCTCATCTGCATCGGATGTATCCTGAAATGGAAGCGAATCAATCTCTTCTTCCGTTCCATCACTCCTTACCAGTGTCCAGCCTGCATTCCAATCCCGTACTTCTCCCTTTGACAAAGTCATATCATCCACATGGAATCCCAACAATACGACCAACAAAAACATAAGTTGTATCACAAATGCAATTATTGCAATTCTCTTGTATACTTTCATCTCATTCTCCTCACACCAAACCCGCACACTCTCTTCTCACTATTATAGTGTGGAAAATGTCCTTTCGTCAATGCAATTCGACACCAGATGACCAGATTCGACATTCTGTATTTTGCATCATTTTCTTGTAAGAATCCCAATTATTAAATGTACCATTTCTAATCATTCTTAGAAAGATATCTTAAAAAGCCTTCTAACCCTTTCATAATATCGTCATATGTCTTATCAAAATTTCCTGTATACCACGGATCTGCTACATCTCTCTTATCATCCGTAAAGTCTAACAACCGATAGATTTTCTCATCTTTATCTCTACCGCAGATGCGTGCCAGATTCCGCAAATTCATAGAATCCATGCAGATCAGATAATCATATCTGGCATAATCCGCTTTGGTCACCTGTACCGCACGTTTCCCTTCGCAGGAAATTCCATGTTCCGCTAGCTTCTTCTTAGTTCCCGGATGCACCGGGTTACCAACATCGCCCCAGATCTCTTCTGTACTCGTTGCCGCAGATGCGATGTAGAATTGATCGGCGATACCGCGTTTGGTTACCATATCTTTTAGTAAAAATTCTGCCATTGGGGATCGGCAGATGTTGCCGTGGCAGACAAAGAGGATTTTGACCATCTTTTCTTGCCCTTTGCCACATTGCTGAATAGGCTTATTTACTGGGTTTCTTATAGATTTTTCATTTTCCATATTTCGTTTCTCCTCATATATGAGCAGATTTTTTCTGTGATAAATGTGATAATTTAGTGATAAATTTATTCGTCCGTGTCACACTTTTCATCATATCCCATCACAGAGCCATCTTTCGACATCAGAGTCAGTGCTTCAGTGATAATATCACCCTCTTCGATATGAGTGTACCATCCAAGAGTCGTTCTAATAGAACTGTGACCCATTATCTTCTGAAGCGTAACAGGCTGCATACCCTCTTTAACTCGTAAACTACAGTATGTATGCCTTGCCACATGAGAACTTATCATCTTCTCCGTAGCACCCTCAACATCACGCTTAAACGCCTTGGAAGCCCATCTGTAATGATTCTCCACAGTCTGTGCGACCATAGGCTTTCCTTCTTTATCGAAGAATAAGAATCCGCTTGCCTTCATAGTGCCATCGTCAGAACGTACCTCAGGCTCGTTTAAAGGCGTTTTACGGCACTTTATGATGTGATGCAGACATTCTTCCACATCTGGAGTCAAAGGCACTTTACGAGCGCCTGAGACGGTCTTAGGCGGTGTTAAATAGAGTTCCATCGTCCGTTTACGCTGAAGCTGTCTCTCTACTGTCAGAAAGTGTGCTCCAAAGTTAATATCACTGAACGTAAGACCGCACATCTCTGATACACGCATTCCAGTGTGGAACTGCAGATAGAACATATCGTAATACTGACTATAATGCTTATGATTCTTGATGTATTCAAGAAACATCCTAAGTTCATCAGCATTAAGAGCATCACGATGAACGGTATCATTCTTGACTACTTCCTTAAGTTCAAAGCTGAATGGATTATTACGTACATAATCATCCTCAACAGCCATCTCGAACGCAGGACGCAGAACACCACGGACATTCTGAATTGACGAATAGCTGCGTCCTTCATCATTCTGTAAATGGCTCAGGAACTGCCTTGCTATAGTCTTTGTAACATCTCCAATCTTAAAATGTCCGAACGGCTCTGATTCTATGATATTAAGCGAAGTCTTATAGTTCGCTACTGTATTATCACGCATCATAGGTGCTTTCAGTGCCACGTATGCACAGCACAGCTCATATACTGTCTGTTTCTTGCCAGAAACCGACAGACCTGCTGCAAGGTCTGCCTGAATCTGCTTCTCTTTATCCCTAAGGCACTTATCCTTCTTCTTACCCTTCGGAATCCTATCTGAAGGGAGAAGAGTCCAAGAATAAGCCTTCTTCTGTTTGTTTAAATTATCTCGATATGTATAAACATACCGACCGTCCTTCAGCTGACCTTCGCCATCCTGAAGTGTACGACCTTGCGAGTCCTTTTGATTTTTCGCCAATTTTATTCCTTTCCAAATGTAGTTCCAAATGTCATTTCGTAAATTTATTTCTCAACAAGTCTTCCGTCTTTCCATTCACACACAGACGGGGTATGTAATCGTCCTCTTGTAAAGTCCATAC
>CACWQE010000036.1 GCA_902762905.1 uncultured Lachnospiraceae bacterium
ATGAGTAGCGAGAGCGTGCCTGCTATGATATGTTATATCCCAAACAACCGATTTGTAACCTGAATGTTTCGCGCGTCCGTCACTTACGCTGTGCAAGGGGGAAAGTTTACTTGGTTCCGAAGATTCGATCTCCCGCATCTCCAAGACCCGGCATAATATACGCATTCTCATTCAAGCAACGATCAAGATGTCCGACATACAAGTGAATGTCAGGATGAGCCTCCATCAGGCGTTCTACACCTTCCGGTGCTGCAATAATACACATAAACTTAATGTTCTTACCGCCTCTTGCCTTGATAAAATCAACAGCTGCGATAGCAGAACCACCAGTTGCTAACATCGGATCTACAACAACGATCGTACGCTGATCGATCGGATGCGGCAGCTTACAGTAATATTCTTCTGGTTCGTGTGTCTCTTCATTTCTACAAAGTCCAATATGACCTACTTTGGCAGATGGAACAAGTGTTAAAATTCCATTGACCATACCAAGTCCGGCACGAAGAATCGGTACAACCGCTAACTTCTTACCTGCAATCATTGGGGTCATGCAAGTCTCAATTGGTGTCTTCACCTCTACATCCTCTAATGGAAGATCTCGCAATGCCTCAAATCCCATCAAGGTTGCAATCTCCTCAACCAGCTTACGAAACTCATTCGTTCCTGTTCTCTCATCTCTCAGCATAGAAATCTTATGCTGGATCAATGGATGATCTAATATTGTTACATTCTCTCTTTCCATAATTACTACACTCCTTATCTGTCAGGGAATCTCCCTTTTCTATTCATATACCACACAGACAATCACACGCTAAACCGACTGTTCTGCGCCTCTTAATGTATCTTCTATTTTAATGACTTTGGTTCCTTGCCCTCTACCACTTCTTCTGTCGAGAAATCCGGTAATGCTGCATTCAAAATAATTCCTACTAATGCTCCAACAGCTAAACCGCTCAAACCAATGGTTACTTCACCGATTGTGATATTGATGGCGCCTGCAGCACTATACTTGATACCAATTGACAACACTAAGATCAATGCTGCAATGATAACATTTCTTGACTCCTTGAAGTCTACCTGATTCTCAACCACGTTACGGACACCAACCGCGGAGATCATACCGTATAATACGATAGATATACCACCACAGGTTGCCGCTGGCATAGAGCTGATCACAGCTGCAAACTTTGGTGAAAATGATAACAAAATCGCAAAACATGCTGCAATCCGAATTACTCTAGGATCATATACACGGGAAAGTGTCAATACACCGGTATTCTCACCGTATGTTGTATTAGCAGGTGCTCCAAACAAAGAAGCCACCAAAGTTGCCAATCCATCACCAACTAAAGTACGATGAAGTCCCGGGTCCTCTAAGAAATTCTGACCAACCGTAGAAGAAATCGCAGCGATATCTCCGATATGCTCCATCATCGTTGCAATCGCGATTGGCATGATCGTAATGATTGCCGTGATCATCAAAGAAGTATCCGGTGCTTTGAAAATATGGAATACGGTATCCTGCATAGCAAATGGTGCTCCAAACCAGGCTGCCTCTTTTACTGCTGTGAAATCCACATCACCAAATGCAACCGCTGCTGCATAAGAACCGATTGCACCTAAGATAATCGGAATAACACGGATCATTCCCTTACCCCAGATGTTACAGATTACAACGATCAGGATAGCTACCAAAGCAACAATCCAATTAGCAGAACAATTGTCCACCGCAGACTGTGATAAAGTCAATCCGATCGAGATAATGATCGGGCCAGTTACAACCGGCGGGAAAAACTTCATGACCTTCTTGATTCCGAAAATCTTGATCAATGCGGCTAACACAAAATATAACAATGATGCAAATACAACACCAAAGCAGGCATACGGAAGCAATTCCCGTTCTCCATTTGGTGCGATTGCACCATATCCTGCCAAAAAAGCAAAGGAAGAACCTAGAAATGCCGGTACTTTTCCTTTGGTCAGAAAATGAAATAATAAAGTTCCTAATCCTGCAAACAAAAGTGTTGCAGAAATGCTTAAACCTGTAAGCTGTGGCACTAATACAGTAGCGCCAAACATGGCAAACATATGCTGGATTCCAAGGATTAACATCTTTGGTACACCAAGCTGTCTTGCGTCATAGATCGCCTCTTTGTTGATTGTTGATTTGCTCATAATATCTCCCTTCTCTTAAGCACATTGCGACAACATGATCTCCTATCAGCATTCTATCCTATATGCTTGACATGCCTCAAAAATATCATTCCCTTATTCTGTCGCAACTACAATGTGTTGCGTTTCCATGTTCCCAAAAACACTATATCTATCATACTTGTTAGCGTGTTATATTGCAAGATAATATTCAATTATTTTTCGCCATTTTCGTATTTCTCCCGATACTGTTGCACAAAGTCCTTAAAGACTTCCCAGCGGTCTTCATGCTCCACAAAATATTTCGGACAATTCTTCCCCGTCACGTCATAATGCCGGATCAGATGATCCATGTCTAAATGATAATAATTCATAAGCTGCGCTACTAAGTACACACAATTATTATACGTTGCATCATTGAAATTCCCGGTATCGTCCGAATGACACATCTCAATCGATATGCAGCGGTCATTCAGACTATTCGAACAATATGCCATCTCGTTACATGGCACACACTGAATGATCTCACCTTCTAATCCAATGACAAACTGGGCACTCGCATAAGTCTCTCCGGTGTCTTTCAGATTTTCAAAATAATTCCGGTTCTGTTCTGCGGTCGAACCCGGATTCGCCGTATAATGAATCACCACATACTCAGGATTCGTAGACAGTGCAATCCCTGGTCTGGAATACTGGTTAACATCTAAAAATTCCTCTGTAATCGGCAGATCCGAAAACTGATCTGCCACACCGGAAAGCGGCGGCACCTGAATCATTTCTTCTGTCGTTACTACTTCCTCTTCCATATGTGCCTGCTTATAAAAATAGCGAAATGCATAGATCACTGCCAGCATCACAAAAAAGGCAGAAATCATAAAAATGCCCGTTGCTATCAAACGCCTCTTGCGCTCCTTGGCTCCCACGGTTCTTCCCTTTTCCGACCTTCTATTCGTCTGTTTCTTATAAAAATGCTGATATCTCTTGTTCATTCCTATCACTTCTTATTCTTATGTTTCTATCTGTTCTTATTATATTTTCAAAAATGATTATCATATCATACGATTTTATCAGCTGATTGTGTCAGATTTGTAACATCCTCATTTAATCGTATGTTAATGTCTCGTTAATCCGCTGAATCGTATCACTCTTATCTTCCTGTAACTGCTCAATTAAATGCAGCTTGTCCTTATGCTTCAACTTCTTAATCGCACACTCCCGCTGCATAGCCTCCTGCTTCGTTGCAAACACTTCATAATACACAAGATGCACCGGAAGTCTCGATCTGGTATATTTGGCTCCTTTTCCCTTGTTATGATTCTGAATCCTTTGCGGTAAATGATTCGTCCAGCCTGTATATAAACTTCCATCCTCACATTCCACCATGTAGGTGTATGCCGTTCCTTCCATCGTATCCTTTTCTCCTATTATAAAGTCCTGAATCGGCTGTGTGAATCCCGCCACCGACGGGAAACACACACCCTTGTGTATTTTCTCACAAATGCGCGCAAATGACAATGACTCTGTAATATATTCAGGACGAATTTTTATACTGACTGATGAGGCAATCTATATCCTTATTGTATGCAGGAAGGCGAAATGTGTGCAAAATATAAAAGAGAGCCTATTCAGCTCCCTTTCTTTACAAATTACACACCGCATACAACGGTATATTGACCATCCATCCTTGATCCATATAATTCAAAGTAGAAAATCGAACTGCTTTCTCCGGGTGATATTTATCGCAATATACTTTCAAACTTTGAGATCGGATATTTCCTTCTGCCTTCACCTCAATCGGAATAACATTCTTTCCTTTTTGAATCAAAAAATCCTGTTCAAATGTTGATTTTTCTGTACCAAAATAATACGGCGTATATTCTGTATCAGAAATTAATTGTTGTAAAACATACTGTTCTGTCAACGCCCCTTTAAACTCGACAAAGATACCATTTCCTTCTAAAATAGAATCTGCCGTCAATTCACTTAACGCCCCTAATAATCCTACATCCAACATAAACAACTTATAGGCATTCATACTCCTATATGCCTTAAGTGGCATATGCGGTTCGTTCACACGATTTACTTTATATATTAAACCGCAATCGATCAACCACTGGATAGCAATTTCATAATCGCTGCTTCGCGCACCTTTTTTTATCTGTCCAAAGAAGAATTTCTTATTCTCTTTTGCGAGCTGTATCGGTATAGAATCCCATACCATTCTTATTCTCGGTAATGTCTTGACGTCAATATGTTTTCCGAAATCTCCCTCATACTGCCGAACAATGTCGCTCTGAATCTGGCGTACTTCATTGTAATCCTTATGCACCCGGAATTCCTCAACTACCCCCGGCATACCGCCTACATAATAATAATTCTTCATCCAAAACAGATATTTTTCTGAAAAATTATCAATAATCGTATAATCCTTCGTTGCAAGAGCATCAGACAATGCATTTTCTCCCATTGCACAAAGAAATTCTCTAAAATTAAGAGGATACAAATCTAGCAGATCAACTTTCCCTACTGGATAGGACACTCCCTCATGAATTGCCACTCCAAGCAGTGACCCTGCTGCCACTATATGATATTGTGGTGCTTCTTCACAGAAATATTTTAGCGATTCTAATGCTTTCGGCGAATTCTGTATCTCATCCAATACAATAAGCGTATCCTCTGGTGTAATCGTTACACCAGCTTCGATATTAAGATTCATAAGGATTCGTTCCACATCAAAGTCCATCTGAAACACTTGATTCATACGACTGTTATTATAAAAAGAAATGTATGCCACTTTCTTATAACACGTCCTGCCAAATTCCTTCATTAACCATGTCTTACCAACCTGTCTTGCACCCATAATAACTAATGGTTTTCGATTATCTTTATCTTTCCAACGCAACAATTGATTCATTGCAAACCGCTGCATTCCAACACCCTCTTTCCATGTTTTTTATAGTATAACACATTTTTTCCGACCTATTCAACATGGTTTTATACATTTTTTCCGACCTATTTTAATATAAATTATACACTTTTTCCAAGCTAAATAACATTGAGTGCAACACTTTTTTTGACCTAAAAAAGGGCCGGAAAACCGACCCTCCCATATTTCCTTCAAATCTATACGTCACTTTGTCCCTCACTCCAAAAACAACCCCTTCTTTTGCAATATTAGAAACATATTGCTGCGTCACACATTTATTCCCCCACCAATTCTTCATTATCTAGCAACGCTACAATATTGGCTACTCTTGCATCCGTATATATATCATTGATATCTGTTGTACGTTCAACCAATTCGGTATACAGGAACTCAATTCCTGCCCTTGCATAGGAATTAAACAATTCCATTCTTTCCTGCACCTGTTCCTGTGTCTCCGGCTTACGGAATGCCCGTTCGATCCGATCCTGTTCTGACAGACCATCTGATTCATCCAGCAGAAGAATCATTTTCATAATCGTATTCAACTGCTGCTCAAAACCTGCAATCTGCTCTAATTGAATGTTTCTGCGATCTGGTGATCGATCTTCCTCTGCACGATTACCAATCTTTAATCCGACCACTGCAGCAACTGCATATAGATCAATTAACCGTTTAAAAAAAGAATTAGAAGCTACATTCTTTTCCCACATTTTATCTACCATCTCTTTATGTTTTCCACAAATATAGATTGTATCATTAAAATATTTTACCTGTAATTCTCTTGCCATATTCTACACCTCCCCACATTTCTCAATGCTAGAACTATTTGCATCCTGTTCCTTTGATACCCGATATACAAATGCAGAATCGGTATACTGCGACAGCTTTGTAGCCTCCCAGTCCTTATCGAGCATAAATATTATGACTTGTTCTGAAACGGATGGTAACACCTTTGCAATCAATCCAATATTATCATCACTCAACTTTGAAAATGGTGCATCTAATACAATTGGAAGATTCAATACATAACTTTCTTCTTCCTTTTCCTCCAATCTCTTTTTCTTCGCCAATTCAAGGATACTGACAATAAACACAAAATTCCTTGCGATCAATTCTCCTTCTGATAATATCTTTTCTTCATATCGAACCTTTTGACCATCAGCCCCCATTCTCTTATAGTATAGATGCAGCTTATAATCATCTTCTAGAACCGCTTCCTTTTCCTGTTCATTAAACATGTGTGAGAAATTGGTTTTCATTAAATCATTCAATTCTCCCATCAACGGTGTTTCTTTTCTCTGATATTCCTGTGCTGCCCTTTCATATAATGCCTCTGCATAGGCAACCATTCTCTGTACTTTACGATTCTTCTCTGTATTCTCTCTTGTCTCATCAAGTTTTCGCTCGATTTTTCCAATATTGATCTTGTATTCTTCTATACTATTCATGTTGCCACGTATCTTATCACGTTCTGCTCGTTCTTCCCGTATATTATTATTCATCCGCCGGCGTTCCTGTTCGAAATTGATCGTGCGGTCAATTTTTCGATTCAACCGGTCGATCTCATCCTGTGCTTCCTCTTTTGCCAGCTTCGCTCCTTCGAATTCATCCGCCTTTTCTTTAATTTCATCATACAACTTCTTGCCTTCTCCTTGCCATATCTCCAGGCGATCCTGAAAACTATTGACAAATGTTGCAATGGATTCTGGATAAATGACCTTTTTTAATTCAACTAATGTTCTATATTCAGGAGAATCCGGCAGAATCGGATGTCCACACAGACACTTTCCCGTCTCTAACAGGTAATCAATCGTACTTCCTGTCAGGTCTGGAATCTGTGCCCCTTCAATTGAACTATTCTTTAACATATCGATTACCCGTTGCAGCAAAGAGGCTGAAAAGTATTTATACGAATCACTAAATTGATTCACAATATCTTTATAATAGCCCTCCATATTTCTTTCGCTATATTCCACTCTTTCTTTTTCATGCTTAAGCTCTTTAAGCATATCTTCTGTCTTCTTATTATTTCTAAGTATCTCCTCTGATTCCTGAATCCTTTCTGCACGATCCTCTGCTATTTCTTCGCTTCTCTTAATTGCTTCCTGCGCCTTTTCAATCTTTGTTTCATAATCCCTGATCTGCCTGTTTAATTCTAATTCCGAATCAGAGCCTGCCACATACATCCCTCTTAGTTTACGTACAACGCTCTTACTTCCACTATCTTTCAAATGCTGCTTCATATATGCAAGTGGACTGATTCCCATAATGGTACTGATTGCATCCTTTGTATCCTTTGTTGAATTCGTCTGACTGCTCCACCGTTCACCATCAAACAGAAAATAATTGGATAATTCTCTCGGAAACATCATCTGGATTCGATCCTCAAACTCTCCCTTTTGCCACTCATCCCAATCTCCATCCCGGCATTCTCTGTATAGTAATTCATCACTGATCTGTTTACTGGCATAACTATATCCTTTACGTACAAATTCTGCTTTGCGCTTGAATTCATATGTAATACCCTGATTCTCAATCTGAATTGACACACTGACTAATTTTCTGTCATCTGGCCCCATCTGAGCTAATACTTCATTATTCAGAATATTCGTATCTTTACTCTTTGCATATTGTGTATCAATAATGGTACCATATAATCCCCAACGGAATGCTTGTGCAATCGTTGTCTTACCAAATGTATTATTTCCCAACACAACCGTAACATTCTTATCCGGATCTGTTGAGAATTCAATCTCATTTTCTCCTTTATAGCGCATAAAATTATACATTTTTATCTTCCGAAATTTCATACTACTTATCCCCCTTCATCTCCATCTGAATGATTCGTGCAATCTGCTTTACCATTTTAGGATCATCCAATTTTCCGGTTCTAAGATTCTTTGATTCTTCCATTAAGATACGTAAATACATCCGATTCAATACCTCTTCATTCAAATCATTTTCGTTACTCATAATAGTCCTCCTCCGTTTGCATATAATCTTCCATATCTATTGTTACACCATATACATCCTGTAACTCATCCAGCACATGGTCTGCCTCTAATCGATTCATGGCCAATCGTCCAAATTCATGGATTCTTGCCATCTCTCCTAATATGATCGATCGGTCTTCCTCAAAATCTCCAAATGCGACTTCATCAAATCTTCTAGGCAACGTTACAAAGTCATATATTACCGCCTTATCTTTACCTGGTGCCGTTCGTAACAAACGCCCTCGTCTTTGAATAAATTCTTTGGGATTCCGACTGCTTGCCAATATAAATGCTGTCCGTATGTCAGGAATATTCACCCCCTCGTCCAAACACCGTATTGCTGTAATCGCCTGATAATCCCCATCCGCAAAACACTCCTTGATCAGATTACGTTCTTTCAGATTCTCTTCCGATGTAAATTGATGAGTGGCAATATCAAATTCCCGATTCATCATTTTGGTAATATACCGAATCTGTTTCTCTATCTTAGGATCTTCTGTCGGTGACTCTTCTACCTCAACATTCGTTGCTCCACAATATACAAGCATATATCTTTCATGCCTGTATTCCTCTAACAACCCTCGTAGCACCTCTATCTTGGATTCTGCACCTGCCAGCAACCGGGATCGTTTGAACAATAACATCTGCCCAGCCTCATTGATAACCTGTTTTCCATTTTCCATCTCTACACAGTTTCTTATCTGTCTGGTCAGTTTACGATATTGTTGAAACTCTGATTGTGATAAGAACGCATATACCGGATGATACTCATATTCAACCAAATTTCCATTTGCAATCGCTGTCTCTAACGAATATGTAATACACCGCTCCCCAAAATATTGAAAGATACGCTCTGTCCCCTCTTCATCCATATGTCGTTCTATCGTTGCGGACAATGCTAACCGATACTTGATCTGCTCATGCAGCAAACGAGAAATACGTTCAGCTCCAAAATTGTGTGCTTCGTCTACAACAAGAAGAAAATGCATATCCTCTGTAACCGCTTGAAGAATTGTCTGAATATCTTTATCACAATATGTTGCATTGGTAGTAATACATATAAATGGCTTGCCCTTATTACGAAATACCTTAAATGCATTTATCAGCTTTTGTTTCCAGTTTCTCGTCGTTGACTGTGAATGTGCAATAATCGGATGCATCCCCCACTTCACAACATCTTCTTCCCATTGTCCGACCAAATGAATATATGGACACACGATCAACACTGCCAATTTTCCGCCTACAGCTTCACCCAAACGTGAAATGGCACCTAATGCCGTATATGTCTTTCCGGTACCCGTTGCCATATCAAATATGCCCCGGTACTGGTGTTCTTTCCAATTAGTAATTGCTTCTAATTGATAATCTCTCAACAAATTTCCTTCCGGAAGTTTTAGAAAGTCGTCTTTCATATAGCCTTTATAACTTCCATACTGCTTATAATCCAGATCATAATCAATCGGACCTTTTTGAAATGTTTTTAACTTATCAATAATCACTTTAGGAAAAGGAACTACTTTGACCTTACTCGTTGTATCATCCCACAATCTTTCAAAATTGCTTTCTAATTCCTCCACATATTCATTTTGTTCTTCATTCCAGCTTTTAAACACAAATACGGATTCAAAATTATTCTTATACGCATTTGCCGAATCATTCATAGAACCATTGAATCCAATTTTATTTCCGTCTGCATCATAAAAAAGGGCAAGTTTTTCATGATATATATCAATTCCATTGTCATCCTCTAAAAATGCTAACTTCATCTCCAACGTTCCATTTGCAATCAATGTTGCAATCAGATTCAACCGTTCTTCTCCAAATTCAGTTACCGGATCCTCTATTGCATTTTCCAAGGCTTTTGTAATAATCTCTTCTCTTTTTCTATAACCCGTATTAATTGCCTCAAGATCTTCTTCACTAAGCCTTGGCGAACACACAATTTGTATTGATCCTCCCCGTTTCGCCATGCTTGTCAAACCATTTGATAGATCGATCAACGCTGTTGTCGAGAAGAAACCCACTGCTCTTTTATATATCGTTGTCTCATTTAATACCGGTAGCAAAAAATCTTTCACATAGTCCTGTTCCGAACTTCTATACTGTCTTGCTATACCAAGTTCACAAAATCCCATCCTATCCCTCCTCCGCAATCTCCTTCACCGCTTCAACCAGCGCATCCACATCCTCTTTTGTGGTAAAGCAACCAATACTAGCCCGAACCACACCCAGACTTTCCTTATCTTTCAGGTATTTGTGGATGAATGGTGCACAATGGTAACCCGTGCGAACCGCAATTCCATAGTCCTGATCTAATATCATTCCAACTTCTTCGGATTTGTAGCCCTCTATATTAAATGCTACCATACTGATATGACGACTTCGATCGGATGGCAAATATAGGTGAACATATGGCATATGTTCCATACACGACACCAGGTACTGCGTCAGTTCCCGTTCCTTTTGTTCCAGTTGTGTATGCTCTTTCAAGTAAAGGAGTCCTGCCCGCAATCCACTGATTGCAACAATATTCGGACTTCCCGGCTCTAACCCGGATATTCCCTGCGGCATGTTAAGATTCAACGAATCGGTTCCGGTTCCCCCATATAGAAGCGGTTGCAGGGAAACACCTGTATGATTCACATAGCCCCCGATGCCAAATGGTCCATACATTGTCTTATGCCCGGCAAACACCACAATATCAATCATTCCATTCCGAATATCGATTGGAAGTAATCCGCAGGACTGTGACGCATCCAAGATTACTTTTGCGCCTTTTTCATGTGCCAGACTTCCCACTTCTTCCATCTCTAAAATGTAGCCCGTCACATTACTCACATGACTCATAAATACATAATCCGGTGGATTCTTGGTAAATGCATATTGAATCTGGTTAAGATCCAGCTGTAACCGATCTTCATTAATTGGCAGCTCTAAAATCGTGAAACCAAACTTTTTCTGATAGGCATATAGTGTTCTTGCAACTGCATTATGCTCAAACGGGGATACATACACCACATCTGAATTCTTCCACTCCATTCCGCCGATCACCAGATTCATGGCAAGCGTTGCGGATGCTGTAAACACAACCTGTGCATTCGCCTGTGCCTTAATATATTGAAGCACCAGCGCCCGTGTATCCTCGATCAACTGGCTTGCCTGTCTTGCCGTCTCATACCCACCTCTTCCGGCATTGACACCCATCCATCTTGCCGTCTCATCCATTGCCTGATAGACATCCTCCGGCTTTGGATATGTGGTTGCTGCATTATCAAAATATAGTCCTGCTTTCATCTACATCACCGCCTATCGGATTGCATTCTAACTTAACAAATTCTCCAACATCGACATGAGAACGTTTACCTTCTGGTTCACCTCTAATGTCTCCCCAAATTCATCCATGGCTTCTTCCATGGCATTCTTTAAGAAATAACTGGTACTGTCTTCCTCTGTCTGAAAATATTTCTTAATCCGCTGTCCCCGGCTGTTGGTGAACTCAACACTGTGTTGCCCTTCCGTGCTTACCGGATCGGCATCCATCATGCCTTCCACTTCAAGACGGATTGCCTGCATCGTCTCTGTATACCTCGTAAATGATTCCGCATTCCAGTCCTCTACATATACATCAATCGCAATCTTGGAAAGTTTACTGATGATCTGTTCCTCATCATGGGTATTCATCTGTTCTATGTAACCCATGAAACTGCTGATCTGTGTATTATGCAGATAATTCTTTGCCTGTTCACTCTGTCTGCTATACCAGTCTTTCAGACAATTATTGATATTATCCTCTTCTTTACCACCAAAAATAGTCTTTGTTACCCGTAACGCCTCCTGTTTCATCTCCCCAAGGAGGTTATCCATCCCATTCTTAACCGTAGTTAAATTTGTCACGCACATTGCAATATCACCTTGTGTGTCATCCTCCATCACGGTTTCCGGTATATCTACAAAGAGAAAATCTCTGGCATTCAATTCAAATTTCTGCAATTTTCGATTCCACAAACGAATCAACCGACGTTCCGCTTCTCCAAAATGCAGTGCATATCCTCTGTTCTCTAACTGTTCATAATCCGCAATGCGCACGCACTGGGGAAGACTTCGATACCACCGTTGCATCCTTAAAATGATCTGTTCTAACCGGTTTCCTTTTTGATCTGCGCCCAGATCCTCTGCAAATAACTGTTCCAATCCAGTCAGATACTGTTCTTTCTGAATTGTTGTCACCTCTACATACAAGGAATACTCTTTCGGATTATCATTGATATTATTAAGAACATTGCAATCTAAGGATAGCTCTTTTCCATTTGCGTATATGACCGGCATATCCATCAATTCTGCAAACACTTTTGCAAGAAAGATCGGGATCACACCACGCCGTACACCATATGGTTCTCCCTGCAAGGTCTGATAAAGCTCAGCAAAAGGCTGTCTTCCATGAGAGGAACGTTCCACAAATTCATGAATCCGATCAAACACCTGCGCTACTTCCGGCGTAGTCTGCCCATCTGCAATCCCTGTTCGAACCATCACAGCACGATAGATCGTCGCATCCGGTGCAGTTCCCTTCTGGTAATCCTCACAGGACTCCCGTTGTAATATCCGCGTCAGCACCTTGTCCCTTGCCTTACGGATCTGTACTGAGATATGTTCCCTGTTAATCGATTCATTATTCACCTTTGGTGTGCTTCCATAATAGTCCGCTAAAACTTCACTTAAGAACACATTAAATGCTGCCTGATCAGTCATGGTTCTTCCCTCTGGCATGGAACAATGAAATACTTTACAGCGCCCATTTCCCGTCATATAATCCTGCTCTAATAATACATTGATCTCATTCGTGAGGTCTTCTTCATACAGGCGAAGTTCCTGTTCAAGCACAACATTATCCGCAATAAACTGCTCGTCTGACAACATATATTTAACTGCGGTTAATCTTTGAAGGAATGCTCCATAATACTTTGCCTTTGCCGGATATAGAACAACCACTCTCTCATCCGCTAATTGTTCTATCTTTTTCTGGATTGCAGCAATCTCTTCGCCATCTTCCGATACGGAATCTTCCTCCGGCATCCGCAGAATTGCAACAATCTTACCGTCTGCAAACTCCGATGCCCCAAGTGTATTGGAAGATGCATTGTAGAATAACAGTTCCGCATTCGGCAGAGCAAGCAACTGATCTACACTCATATACTCATACTGATAGAATCTGGTCATCGAAAAGAGCTGATTATATCGCTTTGGCAGAATATAATCTAACTCCGATACACCCCGGATGTTTTCGGCAACATTTAAGTTCTTACAATTCCGGTGCATGATCGTTACAATCTCTTTCTCCACATCCACACCGACGTTATTCTTAAAGGTATATGTCCCTAAGGCATACCGGTACAACACGATCTCTTCCTGAATCAATAATTGTCTGGCTTCCTCATAATCTTCTACCGATAATCCCGCTGCCAACCGGATTCCCATATCATTGGCAGGAAGCTGCTCCCGCTGCTGTACCATCTGGATCAACGCAAGTGCCTTGATCACCTTACGTGCTTTGCGGTTTTTCACCCGGCTCAATGCATAATCTGCCTTCAGCCATTCATTATGAATGAGACTGCTATGATCTGATTCCATCAATAATTTATCAAAATAATCATAGACAAGATCTGCTCCGATATAGTCTTCTATCTTACGATTCGCCGCTCCAATATAGCCCCGCAGGGAATGTTTCTGATTACCTGCAATAAAGGTAAAGATCGTGCGCTCATTTTGCGCAATTTTTTCACTGATCCGAAGCAACAGATAGGTTGCCGCCGGAGTCAATGGATAACAGCCATATCCCACAATCTCTTCATAGTCTTCTTTTCGAAACAGCTCTTCAAAACACGGCAGATGATACGAATCCTCTTCCAGTTTCCGATAGGCAGAAAGTGCATAGACCTGTTCAAATGCCGGCATGCATTTATGAATTGCCAATCGGATCAATTCGTAATTATTCTTAGCCGATACTACAAACAGGTTCTCTTTCAGTCTTCCCTCAACTCCGCGGAACGTATCCATCCGCTCCTTTGGTAACGTCTTGCCATATTCCCGGATACTCTTATGTGCGATCAGTGTAAGATGAAGCTGCTGTTGTAAGGATGACTTATCTGCCAGCTCACAAAGATCCTGGATCACCTTCATATCTGCCGCAAAGCCTTCTCCCTGATACCCCTCAATATACTTACTGAATTCGTCAAAAATAATATAGATTCCGCCGTATCCATATTCTTCACACAACACCGTATTGACACTTTGATACAACTCCCTCGCATGGGTCGCCAACATCGGTTCAAATGTACTTCCGGCTGTAAGAAGCGGATATTCGTCCATAAATATGTGCAGTGCTTCTGTATCTAATCTCTTAAGCTTCTTCAAAAGCTGCGAAACGTTCATATTTCTTCGCTGCATATGTTCTTCAAGCTGTACATAGGTATTCGGAAAATTCTTCTTCCATTCTGCAATCTTCTCGATTGCCTTTGCATAATAGGTATCCGGTGTAACCGACTGCAGTCCATCCCGTTCCAAAGCACGATATAACGCCTTGGCAAATGCCTGATCAAGTGACTCTTCTCCCGCATCCACTAGCACCGGAAGTAACGGCTTTGTCTGCAATCTCACCTGCTGGATATACGCTGCCGTCTCTTCCTCAACCTGCGCGATCCGTTCTAATACCTCATCTACCTTTGCAGACGAATTCTTCCGAAACAATTGCAGCAGCAACAGGATCAGATGGGATTTGCCCTTACCATATGGCCCGATCAATATATTCGCCCGATTCTGTGTCTGCTCTGCTATATTTGTCACATACTGCCGGAGCACCCCCAACGAAGACAGCGTAGGAATATATCCCGCTGCCTTGTCCGGATTATCCAGATCCAGAAACAGATTCACAGACTTCTGAAATCGATTATCTACTTGTACAACCTGCTTTAATTCCATAACTTTCCCTCTATCGATGTGTATAATATTCCCGTACCAATTCCTCTGGTGTAAATGTTCTAGTACAATAGACCATATCCAGCCCTGCTGTCCGGTTCACCGTAATCCATTCTTCATTGTCAAGTTCATCCAGATAAGCATTAAGTGCTGTACGATTTAGATTCAACCGCTTACCGGGACTATTCTTTCCTGTCATAAGATCATCGATGGATACGCTTTTCCAATCCGCTCCTAACATCTGGATCATGCAATATAACACAACATCCCGATGCAATAATTTACGATTTGGTTGTGTCCGTTGATAGGATTCTCCCACTTTACGCAACAGTCCAAGGCTTGCAAATGGACTAATCTTCTTGTCCTCTGGATCATAGCCTCGATCCTTCTCTGTATAATACATACTGATCAATGCATTACAATCATCCCTTACCGAACGTGCCGATAATCTGTCTTTCGTAGTATAGGCAAGTAACCAGCCCGTCATCTCATCGATCAACTCTTCCTTTGTAAATTCCTCTTCCATGTTGTGAAAGAACAGATACCAGGATGTTGCTCCTTCCTCATTGCCGGTAATTCCTAAATGTACCAGCCACAAGGAAAACGGATCTTCCATATAGGGATCATATTCATACAACAACTGACCAAGTTCCGTCAGATGATTCTCTCTGCCTGCCCGTTCCGGCAGGATTCCTGCAGCCTTCATCCAATAGCGGATGGCCTTTGCCATATTCGTACCAACTCCAAGTGCATCTGCACCATGATTCTCTGTAAAGACCATGGGATCATCCGTAACCGCCTGCAATCCCTTCGTCAGCCAGCCTTCCCGCAATATAAATGTCTCATGTCCCTTAAGCTTATATTTCCTCGCCATATAACTGAATCCTTCCTAATCCTATAATACGAAAACAGAATATAAGTAACTATCCAAATTTTTAGATAAACTCCAATATTTTACCTAAAATTTGGTCATAAGCTACGCTCATCCTATAAACTATAGACGCTATACGCCTCGCTTGGTTGCTAAGACTTTCCTCATATAACATCCCGAATTAAAATGTCCGACACACTCGCCGCACCGGACACAACGTTCATCCGATATCTGGTAAGCAATGCTTCCGTTGTCCTCTTCCCGGATAGAGATTGCATCATGCTTGCAGACCCCTTCGCAGGCAAGACAGCCCATGCACATCTGATACTTGGTAAGCTGGCATTTCACCCGTTCTTCTGCCGTTTTTAAGGAACGCGCTCCTGCAATGTGCACATTAAGAATCGTTACTTTAAGTCTATTCGTTCCGATACGCCCCTGCAGTTTCAGCGCAACTTCTCCCCGCCGGTTCAATACATACACTTCACCAAGTCTTGCATTACCCATCTCATAATTCAAAAAACCAAATGGCTTAAACAACTCATATAATTCTCTTGTGATCGGCTTTGACAGATCGTAATTAAAGGCATTCTCCTCCGTTGCACATGGTGTGAATTCCACCACCGCATTCTTGGCATACTCTAAACCATTCCCTCCCTGTCTCGCCTTCCATTTGCCGGTATCTACATAGACCTCCGCATCCGGCTTACCAACCGACACCGCAAAGTCCACCAACATCTGCCGGAAATGCTTTGACTGTTCCGGCATATATACCTTCGATAAGAATTCCGACCATCCACTATTGTTCGGACAGCACCAGCATCCCACACGCGAATAACCAAGACGATATGCGCGGTTAAAATCGATTCCTGTTGTCAACAGATATAACCACACATCAAAATCCAGCCAGTCAATGATCGGAGATACAGTAATCTGCTTGGCAATCTTCGGACTGTTTGATTCCCGGTCATACTTACTCCGGCTTGCCGACTCACTTCTTCGTATTCCGTAAAAGGCTACAATACGTTCTTTCTTGCCAAATAACGTCTGTATCTTTCTTGTAATTGCCCCGGTCTTAAATATCGTACAACACCACCGCATAACACGGCTTGGAGGACCTAGCAGCTGACACAACTGTTCAAAATCTTTATCCTTATTTCTGGAAGAAAGCACCGGTGTCGTCTTACTATGCGCTTTCTTGAAACGTTCCACATATGCATAAGTCTCTGGAAACTCCAATGTCGTATCCCCAAAGATATGCAGTATCCTTGGATTAGCTAACGCCCTTGTCACCAGATCTCCCGTCACCGTCGAATCCTTGCCACCACTAAAAGACACAAACATATCTCTTGCATCATATCCCTGTGTCATATCCCGAATATACGTTGTTGCCTCTGATACGATCTCCTCATAGCGATTCCGGTTCGCACTCACAAAACGCTCTATCATACGATCAAAATATTCATATGTATTCTCTTCTTCATGCTCCTTGATCCGCTGCCTTATAACATCTGCATCCAAGGAAGCTAACTGCTTTATCGAAAAAGGAACATTCTTTCCATTCGCATAATACCGGTTTCCTGCAGCATTCCACACCGAATCCTTCTGATACTTCATCGGCTGTCCTGACACTGTCTCCATCAAAAGACGTTCTTCTGGAAATACCGGCCGAATATCCGAACCGATTCTTCTTCCCATCTTCCCACAACATCCGCATTGTTCCTCAAAAAGCGGCACCTGACAGTCTTCACACCAGAAAATGTCCGTCCGTACTAATCTGGTTCGTTCCCCACAAACCGGACATATACTGCTTGTACATTCTATATTGTCTCTATCGCATTGATATGTAATCATTCTTATTCACCCATATCTTCCGGTCGAATTCCAAGATACAGGCATAATTCTAAAAATTCATCTGCCTTAAGGATCTCATCTGTCTCAGGAACTAATTTCTCCATAGCAACACCCGTATCCTTTGCCACTCGTTCCGGGGAAATATGCTGCTGTGCTATATAATTTGCCAAACGTTTTGTCGCGTTCATTCCTCTCCACCTTTTCTCGGAATTGTAGAATTATTTCTCACATTCTTCCATTATATTCTCATTTACCGAGAATATCAACTAAATTAAAGTTCTTTTTCCGAGAATCAATTGACAGTCCCATTCGCCTAAGCTAATATAGAAAAAAACACTGGAAATCCGCATATACTATAAAAGATGGCACGTCTACTAGAACGAACCATGAAAGGACATAACAATGAAAAATGAACAGATCGGCAGAATGCTCCGATATTATAGAACCCTTCGAAAACTTTCCGTTCAGACGGTATCTGACAAACTAAATGATGCCAATCTTCCCTCTGCGACAAAAACCATTTACGCCTGGGAAGCCGGGCGGACGCAACCGGATGCAGACCGTTTATTATACCTATGCAAACTCTACGAAATTGACGATATCTTATCCGCATTTGGCTATCTGCCGGAAGATGCCGCCCCATTTCATGTCACAGGATTTGAGAAACGTCTGATACAATCTTACCGGGAACATCCTGAAATTCAGTCTGCGGTCAACAAACTATTAGAACTGGACTAGATTTTTCTACAAAACCAAGAAAAAGAAATTGAGAAAATGAGCAAATTATAGTATAGTGAATGAAGATCCATTCAGACACGAATACAATGTGAACCATCGGAGGTCAACATGTTAGAGAAAGCCATTGAGATTGCAGTAGAAGCACACAGAGGACAGATTGATAAAGCGGGGAAGGAATATATTCTTCATCCCATGCGGGTCATGCTGCGTGGCAGGAATGACACCGAGATGATCATAGGCATCCTGCATGATGTTGTGGAAGATACTCCTGTAACGTTAGATATGCTTCGCTTAGAAGGTTTCTCCGAAGAAGTGCTTGCAGCATTAGACTGTATCACCAAACACAAAGGTGAATCTTACGGTGCTTTCATCGACCGGGTTTTAGCGAATCCCTTGGCAACACAGATTAAGTTATATGATATGGAAGATAATCTCAAACGTGACCGAATTCCTTATCCGACCCCTAAGGATGAAGCACGTTTTCAAAAATACGAGAAATATCACAAAATTATTCTTGAAAAACTAAAAGAATACCAAAAAGCAGGGCTTATATAAGCCCTGCTTTTCCCGTCCTATACCAAACACAATCCATCACATATTATGTAGATGTCCGTTCAAAAAAGCTGCCACGCTTAATCGCATCTTTACCATACTTTTCCCTTATGGAATCTAACGCAGAATCCAGATCATGTTTCTTGTCATGACTATCTAAGTCAAACAGATTCAATTGCCGGTTACCGGCATCTTCTACTTTATTGGCTGTCACGCCAATCAACCGAATCGGCGAACCATCCCATAATTCATCAAACAACTCACAGGCAACTGAGAAACATTCATCCGTCACATCGGTAGGCGACAGCAGAGTTCGCTGATGTCTGTGCACCACAAAATTGCTATCTTTTAATTCCACCGACAACACTAATGCCTGTACATGATCTTTGCGCATTCTTCCACAAACCGATTCACATAACTTCATGATCGTATGGTATGCCGCTTCACTATCTTTGATGTCATAAGGTATTGTAGTGGAATTGCCATATCCTTTCTGCACTGCCTCCGTCCGGTCTTCTAACGTCAGATCAATGCCGTTGGCAAAATTATAGATCACTTCTCCATGGCTTTTAAAATGTGATTTCATAACTGCAAGATCACATCTGGCAACATCCCCGATCGTATGCAGTCCAAGCGCATGTAATTTAACTGCAGTTGATTTTCCAACATAGAATAGGTCTTCTACCGGAAGCGGCCACATTTTTTCCTGTATCTCATGCGGAAAGAGCGTATGTACCCGGTCCGGTTTTGTGAAATCACTTGCCATCTTCGCAAGCAGCCGGTTTGATGAAATGCCAATATTCACCGTAAATCCCAATGTGTTTTTAATCTCATCCTTTAGTTTATGTGCAAATGCGACCGGTTCTCCATATAAACTGTATGTACCTGTCATATCTAAGAACGCTTCATCAACGGAATATTGATCTACGACCGGTGCATATTTTTGAAACAACTCCATCAATTGTCTGGATCGTTTCCTATAATAATCCATGTGCGGCTTGTATGCGATCAGATTCGGGCATTTCTTCATTGCAGATACTACAGGCTCCCCGGTTCGGATTCCATATTTCTTTGCGGACTGCGACTTTGCCAGTACCACACCGTGCCTTGTACTGATATCTCCGCCAATGATTGCATCCTGTGTCCTGATATCCTCCTTTTCGCCTAATTCCTCCATGCGGTATAACGCTTCCCAGCTTAAAAAAGCATTATTTACATCAATATGAAAATATATTGTTTCCGGGCTCCGTTCCATAACCGTCATCTCCTGTTCCCATTACCCCTGATATAATCTCTTATCCTTAATAAATCCACCTGCACCAAATTTTACGAATTCTTTGTTCCCCAATCCCAGAACCTATGCTATACTAAACATATGATGTTGCGGATTGCTGCATTGCTATCTGCTTTTCGCTTTTGTATCATCATATCACATGTTCTGTGAAACCCACAATAATAATTGTCCGGCTTGTTTCACGAATACCAGATTACGTAATTATTTTGGAAGGAGAATATATATAATGAACACATCATGCAAAGAGATCATACTAGATGGAGCACCTGTTATTGAGATGAAAGCAGGAGGTTACCTTGCCATTGTTGCACCAACCGTAGGAAGTAACATTGCAAGACTAAGAGATTGCAGGAACAAGATCGAGATTCTGCGTTACCACAAGGAACACCCAATGAAGAAGCTGGTTGCCAATCCAGAGACTTATGGTTTGCCAACCCTCTACATCCCGAACCGTTTAAACCACGGTGTCCTCAAAGTAAGCGACGCCACTTACCAGTTCCCGGTAAATGAGAGCCGTTTTCAGAACTATCTTCATGGATTCCTTCACAAGAGAAATCATACCGTTGTAGAAGCAACAACGGACGGAGATAAAGCAATCTTAAAGACACAATACATTTATGATGAGAAAGATCTCTACTTTGAATATTATCCGGTAAAATTCCAGGCAGATTATGAATTCACACTGGATGCAGAAGGTATGCATTACAACTTCACCTTAACAAATCTATCTGACAAACAGATGCCATACGGTGTATGTAATCATGCATCTTTCAAGGCACCATTTATCCATAAAGGAAAGGGCAAAGACATTCGTCTTCAGCTTCCAATTGCCAAGCGCTGCATCTTAAATGACCGTCAGCTTCCTACCGGCGAAGTCAGAGAATTAAGTGCTTATGACGAGCAGTATCTGAACGGAACCAAGCTGGTCAATAAGTCCCCGATCAACAATGATATGTATGTCATGAAAACCGGTGAATTAGATGGCAAGCCATACTATGGTGCAATCGTAACCGATAAGGCAACCGGTAAACGGATCTGCTATGAGGTAGATGAGACCTTCAAGTTCTTCATCGTATGGAACGACCGCGGAACGAAAGATTACTACTGTCCGGAACCAATGACCTGGATGATTGATGCACCGAACTTAGATCTCCCAGCCGATGTAACCGGATATGTAGAACTTGCGCCTCAGGAGAGCAAGACGGTATCTGAACATATCTTTACTGCATAATTTACGTATATGCTTCATAGGCAGTCTGTCCGATACGGTCTGCCTAATAAGAAATAGGCAGTTTACACAAACTTAAAGTCGTGTAAACTGCCTATTTTCTTCTGAAGAATCCCTCTTTGCAATCTCCTAAGATTCAGCGGTATGACATACTGCGCACATATGTACATTCTTATTCAATCACAAGAGGCATCCCCTTCCCCTTTCTCAAATCGAGTAGTTTTATTGATACATCAATTTGATGATTGTATTATAACATCCACTTTCTGCCCTGTGTAAAAACTTGCATATTTTGCACTTTTTATTGCTTATTTTGTCATTTTCTTTTTCTAAAACTCTATTCTCGCACTAACCCGGTTCCCTCTTTGTGTAATGGAAAATGCCCCTTCATACATATATACTAACTGTCTTACACTCTGAATTCCCAATCCATGTCCCCGGCTGTCTTCTTTGGACGTTCTCTCAAAATCAATGGAATCCTTGCGACAGCTGTTATTAATCTCAAGAACCAGAACATCCTCCGTCTGCGCCAGTACTACTTCCACATACGGCTCCCGTCCAGACTGTACTGCACCCTCAATCGCATTATCCAGCAGATTCCCCAATATCTTACCAAACTGAATATCCGGAATAGGCAGTTCTTCTTTCACATGTCCCTGAATGGAAAAATAGATTCCCCTTCGATTCGCACCGATCCACTTCATACTGAGAATACTATCAATCATTGCATTACCACTTTTAACAAAATGATCTTTCTCCCGCATAATATCAAGCTCATTTTCTAAATATTCCTGTATCTCTTTCTGTCCACTCTGCGCAAGCATCCCTCGAAGACTTAACATCGTATTCTTATAATCATGGATGTTCTGCTCCCAATATTCATAATAAGCCTGATTCTCTTCCAATGTTGTCTTCAGTACCTCATTCTGTGTCTGAATCGCCTGCATTTTCTGTTTCTTCTCATCATTAGCGACCACAATCGAAAACACGTAGATTACACAGACCGCTGCTCCTAAGCACAATAGCAGATAAAAACTTCCGATAAAATCATGTGCAATACCTGAATTATGATAGATCAAAAATACAATTGTCATGCCGATCAATATCAGAAACACCAACATGATCATATTCGAAGCCTTATGACTGATATCCCTTTTCCCCTCCCCGATTGGAATCCGGTAACTTAATGGCAACGCAACCAACTCGATCGGTTTCGTGATCAACTGGTATAGTGCCTTTGGTTGCTGTTCACAGATCACGACATCAAATGGCATATGGAAATGTGTCATGATCACAAGAATGACCAGCATCTCAAACGAGATTACCACGGCCACATATGTAGTCACTGCTAATACTACCTTCTGGATCGGAATCCGAAATACGACATGACAAAATAAAGTATAAAAGCAGAAATAAATAACCACCTTCACTTCGATATGAACCACAACATGTGCAATCACAAACATCATCGTACCAATCAGAATTGCCATTCCATTGATATAACGCTGTTTCTCCTCCAGATAAGACCGTTTTCCTAATATCACTACTAATTGCAGCAGTACGCTACATCCGATCATATAGGCAAATAGATCAATCCACGCATATGCATTCATCTCAATTGCTGTCATATCTGCCCTCTCTTTCTTCCGATTGCACGTTTCACTTCCTTCACTCTTGTTCTGGCAACCGGCAGAACCATCCCATTAGTCAATGTAACCGATTGCTGTGTATATGCCTTCTCATATTCCATGTTAAGCAGCAATCCGCTATCTAACAGCACAAAACGGTCATCATATGATAATTCCTGCAACAATTTCTTCATCGTCTTGTTCTCTATGATTTCTCTTCCATCCTCTAGATAATAATGCATGTGTCTCTGCAACATCTCTACATATAGGATAGATCCTACCCCGACCTGCTCCATGCCATCTTCTGTCTTGAGTGTCAGAAACCGTTCCCTGCGACGTTCTAATACCGGAATCGCCGCCTCTAACGCTAAGAATAACTCCATATGCATTCTAGACTTCCGTATAAACCGGAATGGCTGTACTTCAAATGTATCAAATACATAATCCGCATGATCTGTTAAAAACACGATCAATTGTCTCTCATCCCATTCCCGTATCTTCTTTGCCACTTCAATTCCGTTCATATCCGGCATATCAATATCTAAGAATAGGATATCCACTGCATTTTCATCTTCCATATATTCCATACAGTCTTTGCCTGAAACAAATGTCTTAATCTGTATCTGTACGCCACATCGCACCGCAGCTAGCTCTAATTCCTTACAGATCATGTCATGCAATGCCACCTCATTATCACACACAGCTAATTGATAGATCATCTTGTTGTACTTCCCCCCTTGATGCCCTTTCATCGTTTGTTTTTCTTACGTTCCCATTATAACATCCCTGTTCTCATTCTTCAATTACATCATTCGTATGTGAATTCATATTCACCATAAAATGTACCAAAACAGGGTGATTTTTCTTGTGTTTTATGGTCATTTATACTATAATATATCCATACGGCTTTTTTCTAAGGCAATGGGGATTTGCGCCTTAGATCTGGGGGAGAAACCACCATTAGCCCATCACATGAAAGAGAGGTATTACACACATGAAATTTGGTTACTTTGATGATGCCAACAAAGAGTATGTCATCACATCGCCAAGAACTCCATACCCATGGATTAACTACTTGGGAAATCAGGGATTCTTTTCATTGATTTCAAACACCGCAGGAGGTTACAGTTTCTACAAAGATGCTCGTCTTCGTAGAATTACCCGTTATCGTTATAACAACGTACCAATTGATATGGGTGGACGTTATTTCTATATTAATGATAATGGTACGATCTGGAACCCTGGCTGGTCTCCAGTTAAGACAGAGTTAGATGCCTACGAGTGCCGTCACGGTATGGGCTATACAATTATTACTGGTAAGAAGAATGATCTGAAAGCAGAAGTTACATTCTTTGTTCCTCAGAACTATGACGGAGAAGTTCAGCAGGTAGTTCTTACCAACGAAGGTTCTTCTGAGAAATCCTTCTCCCTGTTCTCATTTGAAGAGTGGTGTTTATGGGATGCACAGGATGACTGCACGAACTTCCAGAGAAACTTTAGTACTGGTCGTGTAGAAGTTGTTGGATCTACTATTTACCACAAGACAGAGTACAGAGACCGTCGTAATCATTTTGCATTCTATACTGTCAACGATACAATTGACGGATATGATACAGACCGCGATTCTTTCATCGGTCTTTACAATGGATTCCATGAGCCACAGGCAGTTCTTGCTAACAAAGCTAACGATTCCTTTGCAGATGGCTGGTCTCCAATCGCTTCTCACTTCAAGAAGATTACACTTGCTCCAGGCGAGTCTAAGACTTTAGTATTCATTCTTGGTTATGTAGAGATGCCAGAGGATCAGAAGTTCGAGGCAGACGGCAAGACAATTAACAAAGAGAAAGCACTTGCTATGATCGAAAAGTATAACACAGCAGAGAAAGTTGCTGCCGGATTAGCAGAGTTAAAGGATTCTTGGAACAAGCTTCTTGGAATTTTGAATGTTACAACTCCAGATGACAAGGTTGACCGTATGGTTAATATCTGGAACCAGTATCAGTGTATGGTTACATTTAACCTTTCACGTTCTGCCTCTTACTTTGAGTCAGGTATCGGTCGTGGAATGGGATTCCGTGATTCCAACCAGGATATTCTTGGTTTCGTTCATCAGATTCCAGACCGTGCAAGAGAAAGAATTATTGATATCGCTTCAACCCAGCTTCCAGACGGTGGATGCTATCATCAGTATCAGCCACTTACTAAGAAGGGTAATTCCGATATCGGTGGAGACTTCTCTGATGATCCATTATGGATGATCCTTTCTGTATCTGCATACATCAAAGAGACAGGTGACTGGGGACTTTTGGACGAGATGGTTCCTTATGATAACGATGAGTCTAAGGCTCAGCCAATGCTTGATCATTTGAAGGCTTCCTTCTACAAGATCGTGAACAACTTAGGACCACACGGACTTCCTCTTGCAATGAGAGCTGACTGGAATGACTGTATCAACCTTTCATGCTACTCTGATACACCGGGAGAAAGTTTCCAGACTTACACGAACCCTAAGTTCGCTGCAGAGGGTGGTTACTCTAAGATTGCTGAATCAGTTATGGTTGCTACTTTATTTACATATACCGGTCCGAACTATGTTGCAATTCTGAAGCACTTAGGTAAGGATGACGAGGCTGCTGCTGCACAGGCAGAGATCGATAAGATGAAGAAGAACATTATGGAATCTGCATGGGATGGCGACTGGTTCTTAAGAGCTTATGACGCTAACGGCGAGAAGATGGGTTCTAAGGAATGTGAAGAAGGTCAGATCTTCATTGAGCCACAGGGATTCGCTATTATGTCAGATATCGACGAGGATGCAACAAAGAAGACTTTGAAGGCAATTGATGAGAGACTGAATACAAAGCACGGACTTGTACTTAACAATCCTGCATTTACCAAGTACTATATCCAGTACGGTGAGATCTCTACCTATCCAGGTGGATACAAAGAGAACGCTGGTATCTTCACTCATAACAACGCATGGATCATCTGTGCTGCTGCTTATGCCGGAGAAGGTGATCAGGCATTCAAGTACTATTCAGAGATCGCACCTGCATTTACAGAGGAGACTTCTGATATCCACAAGACCGAGCCTTATGTATACGGTCAGATGATCGGTGGTAAAGATGCCGGTTCTGATATCGGACAGACTGGTAAGAACTTTGGTCAGGGCAAGAACTCTTGGTTAACTGGTACTGCTGCATGGAACATGGTAGCTATTTCACAGTATATCCTTGGTGTTCAGCCAGACTTTGACGGTTTGAAGATTGATCCTTCTATTCCAGCAGAATGGGATGGTCTTACAATCTCTCGTAAGTTCCGTGGTGCAACTTATGATATCAAAGTTACTAACCCAGATCATGTATGCAAGGGTATCAAGAGTGTAACCGTAGACGGTAACGCAATTGAGGGTAACGTTCTTCCAGTATTTGGAGATGGTAACACACACAGCGTTGAAGTTGTAATGGGCTAATCATTACTCACGCATATATACAATTCGAGCTGCCGCACAATTTGCGGCAGCTCTTTTTTCCTCTTCAACAGCGTAAGTCTTCGGACGTGCTGATGTGGGCGCATGCTTGAAGGTTATGAATCCGGTGCTTTGAAGGTGTCATGATGGTGCAGGCACGCTCGCGCTACGACTCGCACGCAGCAGTACTAAGGT
>CACWQE010000037.1 GCA_902762905.1 uncultured Lachnospiraceae bacterium
ATAGTGTTACATTGCTTAGCATCCGCTACTGGAGCAATTAAGTGCGAACGGCCCCGGCTTGGAACCAATTTTTCTAGGCCGTTGCGTCCGTTGGGCACAAGGTCCGTCCTAACTTACGCTGTGCAAGGGGGAAAGGCGCCGGAATTCCAACGGCGCCACCCCATATTCCTCCGCAAACACTTTAGCAAATTTCCCCTGATTCTCATAACCGACCGCATTGGCAATCTCTATCACTTTCCAATTAGTAGTTTCCAAAAGTTCTGCCGCCTTTTCCATTCTTTTCTTACGAAAATAGGACAGGTAGCTATCTCCTAAGATACCTTTTACGTATAGTTTGAAACTGCTTTCACTTACCCCGAAACGTTCCGCCAGCTCCTTTGCCGTAATACGCTTCGAAAGATCCTGCATAATGATCGACTCCGCTTCTTTCACAATCGCAATCTGTGATCTCGTAAAATATGTGTCCATCTCGCTCTCGCACGGCATTGTGAAAACTTCATGCAACATCCGGACAACGAGATAACGAAGCATTGGCAGTTCCAATTCTTCCTTCCTTTTCCATGCATCCTTAACAAGTGCAAACAACGAGTCATTCATGCGGTGCAGATAAAGTCCATCCTCACCACAAAACATCTCTACAATCTGCTCCACTTCTACTCCCAACAAAGATAAGAAGTCTGTGCCCTCCGTTTGTCTTAATATCTCCCTGTCTATGTAGAACTGTATCCCCTCATACCTTCTACCCGGATAGTAGAAGTCCTTGGTCGGTACACAAGTGCTGATACAGACCTGCTTATTCTCCACAATCGCATAACGTTTTCCTGTCAAAGATGCATCGCATCTGCCACCTACACAGAAATTCAGAATCAGCATTTCCCCTGAAAATACAGAGCTGTCTCCTTTCGTCCAGCTATTCGTATAGATCTGGTTAAAGGAAATACTGATGCCCGGTGCAAGAAAATACGCATCCACACGTCCCTCATTTTCTTTATAAATCGAAATATAATCTTGATCCTTCATAATCCCATTCTAACATCCTCATCTGTGAAAGACAATCCAACACATGCAAAGCAATTACTAAATGGGCTTAAAATAACCAAATGGATTTTACACATTTTGAATAGTCTGATAGGATTCTCTCAGTTAGATATTACTAACCAAATGCTATTTGGATTGGAGGAAACGAAATGGAACCAACAACACTTTCTGCGACACAACCCGGAAAACAATATGTTGTCAAGGAAATCAAAGATGAGGCACGTCTGGTAAACCGCCTGTCATCCATGGGAGTAATGTGTGGAAGTCAGGTTGAAGTCTGCGAGAACAACAAAAAGCAGCCCGTACTGATTTTTACCAGAGATACCTTAGTTGCGATCGGCCGGGAAGCTATTCTCTGTCTGCCGGTTCCGATGAAGAAGTCATCACCAAGGACTATATTACTTCTGGCAATGCCGATCTTGTTCTTGTTATGGCAGATGCCTCCCAGTTGAAGAGAAGTCTGTATATGTTAGCAGACTATGTGGGAACTAAGGTTCCTGCCATTCTTATTCTTAACATGATGGATGTCGCAAAGGCACAGGGAATCACCATTGATGTAAATACACTTTCCAAAAAGTTAGGTATCCCGGTTGTGCCTATGTCGGCAATCCGCAAAAAAGATTATCAGACACTCTATGCAACCATCGAAAAGAGTCTGTCCGACAAACCACTGATACAACATGCCACACTATCTGGCGCAAAAGAAAAAATGGACTTTATCGATACCCTGTTGCAGGATGTTCTTACCACATCCAAGACAGCAGACCGCGCATTTACCCGTTTTGACCAGAAAGCCCTGTCGCCGGTAAAGGGTAAACTGATGGCATTTGGTATTATTCTCGGCATCTTTTTACTCGCCATGATATTTGCAGGTATTGTCGGCGACATTGCATCGGCTGTTCTTTCAGCGGTATCTGCCGCATTGCAAACCGTGATGGTACGAGCTAATGTACATCCACTCTTGATCTCTTTGATCTGCGATGTGTTAGTAAATGTGCTCTACTTCGCCTGTATGATGGCATCCTTTGTGTTAGGAATCTCATTAGGGTTCAATCTGATGGAAGAGACGGGATATCTTGCCCGCATTTCTTTCCTGTTTGACAACACAATGTCAAAGGTCGGTTTACAGGGAAAAGCGATCATGCCGTTCTTCATGGGCTTAGGCTGTACAATTGCCGGTGCGACCGGAACCCGTGTCGTTGACAACTGGGGGCAGCGTGTCCTTGCCATTGCCATGTCCTGGGCGGTTCCATGTGCCGCAACCTTATCGGTTGTGCCAACCATTGCGATTGCCCTATTCGGAAGCACAGGAGGATTCCTTGTGATCGTATCCATCTTCTTATTTATGTTCCTGATGATGTGGATTGTATACAAAGTATTCGGTAATTCACTTTCTCCCAAGGAAGAACGTGTTGGATTGATTATGGAACTACCTCCATATCACAAACCAAACTTCCGCAACATCTTATATGTAACATTTCAACGGACCCTTGACATCTTCTGGCGGGCTTTAAGGGTAATCTCGCTGGTATCCATTGTGTTCTTTGTACTGACCTATGGCTTCGGAGGAGATCCGTCAAACAGCATCCTCTACCGAATCGGTGTGATCATTGAACCGGTTACCATGTTCTTTGGACTGAAATGGCAGGCATTCCTTGCATTTTGTGCTTCCGCCATCTCAAAAGAATCTTTACTTGGTGTTCTCAATACATTGTACGGTACTGGCGGCAATCTGGTCAGTTCCACATTTGGCACCAAAACGGCAGGAAGTGCTGCCGATATCTCACAGATTCTGTCTGCCAACTTCACAAAGGCACAAGGACTTGCTTTCATCTTTGCGATCAGTTTCAATATGCCTTGTGTGAGTGCGCTAGCAGCAACCGCCCGTGAAACACATTCTGTGAAATGGACGGCTAAGATCGGCGTATTCTATACCGGTGCAGCACTTCTTGTAGCGTGTATCGTATACCATATCGGACTACTTGTATTTTAACCAGCCAGATGGTATAGACATATTAATTAAACAAAAATATGGTCACAACCATCTTACCACTTAGAAACAAATTCCAATGTTTTGGTAAGGGAATCCAGCCGGGCTTTCAGTCCCGGCTCCTTATTCTTACCGTAATTCTCCTTAAGCATCTTGATCTAACCAAGGGAAATCTTATCGTGCTATTCCAGACCTTCTGCTTCCATCTCAGCCTTAATTGTGTCCTCCGATGCCGCCATCGCCTGCAAGGTCTTCTCTAATAATTCATTTAATTCCCAACCAAGCTGTTCGGCTCCCCGTTCAATTACCTCTCTGGAACAGCCTGCCGCAAATCCCTTTGACTTATATTTCTTCTTAAGGGATTTGAGTTCCATGTCTTTCGTACTCTTTGATGGACGCATTAACGCCGCTGCCCAGATCAATCCGGTCAACTCATCTGCCGCAAATAAAACCTTTTCCATCTCATGAACCGGTTCCACATCAATTGTTGCGCCACATCCCACGGTAATGCCATATCCATGCGAGCATACCGCATGAATCACATCTTCACCCACACCTGCTTCCCGCAGCATGCCCGGTGCCTTCAGGCAATGTTCTTCCGGGTATAACTCAAAATCAATATCATGTAATAATCCTACAATGCCCCAATACTCCGCATCCTCGCCATAACCCAATTCATTTGCATACCATTTCATGACTGCTTCTACCGTCAATCCATGCTGAATATGAAATGGATCTTTGTTGTACTTCTTTAACAGATTAAATGCTTCCTCTCTTGCTATTGTTTTCATGATGCAACATCTCCTTTATCTAAATTTTTCCGGAACGTTATATCCGTAAGAAATTAATTTTTTAGCATAAGATTTATCGTTCATACGCTGCAATGATTCATTATAATATTTTTGATTTTGCTTCTCTTCATATCCCAGAACAATCCTTAAAAAAATAACAAAACACCCTATCGTTCCTATGGCTCCGACAAAAATACATCCTGCCAGCTTAATCGGATAACTTCCCATCATTCTGATATCCGCGATAAGCCATATAACGCAAGCTACAGTAAATAGGAAACAAATAATCGTTGCAATAAGATAAAACTTCGGATTCTTTGTAGCAGGTTCCACACCTTCTAATGCAATCTCCCTCCATCTATTATCAAAATATTCCTGATTACAAGCCTTGCAATTCCGGATGGGGCTTCCATATACCCATGCATTGCAGGCTTCTCTGTTCCTTTTTCCACATTTGGGGCAATCCCACTCCACATATCCCATTAATATCTCTCCTCCATCTTTTATAAATTTCCGCTTTGTTAGCTTCAAACGCAAAATGCACTATACAATGGCACTGACTTTATCCCATTTACCATTCCAAAATTTCTTGCTGAAATCCGAATTGCATAGACAGGGGCATATTTTTCCATATAAACCATCATACTTTTAGCTTTCACATGGTTTCCAGCTTTACACTCCACCGGAATTACATGACTATCTTTTTGTATTAGGAAATCTACTTCTGCTGTATTATTCGATTCCCAATAATGAAGATCATAGCCATTCGTTTTCAGTGCAATTGCAACATAGTTCTCTGTCAGTATACCTCGAAAATGCTCTGTTTCCTTACCTTGTAGTGCTTCCAGAGTCATTCCCAGTCTGGCAGACATAATACCCATATCACTATAGTATAATTTGAATGCACTCACATCCTGATATGCCGCAACCGGATAAAATCCCTGACTACATTTCATACACTTATTCACAATTCCGGCTCGAATCAACCAGTCGATTGCATCTCCATATTGAGATGCCCGTGCCCCTGATTTTATCAACTTATACTGAAATTTTTTAGCATCCCTTGCCAGCTGTGCCGGAAGGGAATCATATGCTTCAAAAATGCGTACCGTATCTGACTGATTCGCATATTTGGTCATGTCAGCTATATAAGAATTTAATAACATCTGCCGGATTTCTGTCTGCTCTATAGGACTGTCTTTTGCAAGATCTGCCTTCACTGCCGCAGGCATACCACCCACAATACAATAATGATAAAATTCCTGCATGGCTTCCTCATGGAGTATTTCATCCAACGGCTGGTTGTTTTCATAATGTTCCCGGATCGTATCTGCAAGCATCTGTTTTCCCTTTGCCCACAATATCTCTTCCAGATCCATTGGGTACATAGTCAGCATCTGAACTTTGCCTACCGGAAAAGAATATTTTTCCCGGTTCACTGCTACACCCAACAGACTTCCTGCAGCCATTATATGATATTCCGGAGCCTCTTCCGAAAAATATTTTAACGAAGTTAATGCTCTTTCGCACATTTGAATTTCATCAAAAATGATAAGTGTATTTTCAGGCACAATCTTAGACTGATAGTATTTTTCCAAAACAGATATCACATGATCTGCATGAATATCTGTTTCAAAATATTTTCCGATTCTTTCATCCGTTTCAAAGTTTACATAAATGGTATTCTTGTAATACAATGCTCCAAACTCACGCATCTCAAATGTTTTTCCGACCTGACGTGCACCATAGATCAGCAATGGCATTCGACCATTTAACATATTTTTCCACTCATGTAACTTTGACGTTATTTTACGTTTCATGTGTATACATCCTCCTTTCTCCAAAAATTTTCGTATGTTTTAATGTATTATATTACATTTTTATATATGAATCAATATTCTTTTTCACAATAAACAGCAGACAAATTTCATAAAATAAATATTTTCTTTCCGGTCAGACTCCTTTTTTCATGCAAAAATAATTATTGTATTATCCCTATAATTTGTTTTATTATAGCACATGTAAACCCCTGCACAATAAAAAAGAGCAACCGAATTTACTCGATCGCTCTCTGTTCATTACTTTTCATCCACAACCTGGAAAATATAAAACTTCAAATAATACGACTCATCCGCAGCCCAAAGAATCGGATGATCCGGCGACTGTGTACGGAACTCTACCTGACGCAACCGCTTATGAACCGAATGTGCCGCTTCGTTAATCGTCTTGGTGAATAATTCATAACTCATAAAATGGGAGCAGGAACAGGTTGCAAGATAACCGCCATCTTTCACTAATTTCAGTCCCCGCATATTGATCTCCCGGTATCCTTTTGTTGCATTCTTGATGGAATTTCTGGACTTGGTAAATGCCGGTGGATCGAGGATCACCACATCATACTGCTCGCCCTGTTCCTCTAACTTCGGCAGCAGGTCAAACACATCGGCACTCTGGAATCGCACCGTATCGGATAAGCCGTTAAGTGCTGCATTCTCTGTTGCCTGCGCTACCGCAAGATCAGACGCATCTACGCCAAGCACAGATGCTGCTCCGGCAATTCCGGCATTTAGTGCAAAGGAGCCTGTGTGAGTAAAACAGTCTAACACTTTGGCATCCTTGCAGAAACGTTGTACCGCCAAACGGTTATACTTCTGATCTAAGAAAAATCCGGTCTTCTGCCCATCCTTTACATCTACGATATATTTGACACCATTTTCTACGATTGGAACCTTTGTATCAAACTCTTCGCCAATAAATCCCTTATATAACTCCATGCCCTCCTGCTTGCGCACCTTCACATCACTTCGCTCATACACACCCCGAATGGTAATACCGTCTTCTGCCATTACCTCTTTCAAGGCATCGACGATCATCAATTTAAACCGATCAATGCCAAGTGCTAAGGACTGTACGACTAACACATCCGAGAATTTATCTATAATAATGCCCGGCAGAAAATCCGCTTCTCCGAAGATCACACGGCAGGAACTTGTATCGACTGCTTTCTTGCGATACTCCCATGCATTCTTTACCCGCATTTTAATAAATGCTTCATCTACTTCAACATCTTCATGACGGGTCATCATTCGAATCGTAATCTTTGAATTCCGGTTAATGAATCCTTTTCCCATCGGATATCCATCGAAGTCTTTCACAATGACCATATCGCCATCCTCAAAGCTTCCCATAATACTTGCGATCTCATTATCGTATACCCAGGCTCCACCCGCCTTCAAGGTACGGCCTTCGCCCTTTTTCAAACTCACTATTGCCATAATCATTTTTCCTCCTGATATAGAAAATGGGGCTGCATGAACAACCCCATCCATTATACATTATGTGATTTCTATAATGCTGCCTTGATGGCTGCCATCAATTCATCATATGTCTCATATGCTGGCAACTGTGGGTACTCTGCCTTGATCGCATCCGTACTCTTGAACAGGAATCCTGCTTTACTTGCAAGGATCATGCCAAGATCATTGTGGCTGTCACCACTTGCAATTGTGTCATAACCAATTGACTGCAATGCTTTAACTGTAGTTAATTTTGACTGTTCACAACGCATCTTAAAGCTTGTGATCTCTCCGTTATCTGCTACTACTAATTCATTACAGAAGATGGTCGGATATCCTAACTTCTTCATCAAAGGCCCTGCAAACTGTGAAAAAGTATCACTGATGATAATAACCTGTGTAATACTTCTCAACTCGTCTAAGAATTCCTTTGCACCCGGAATTGGATCAATCTTTGCAATTGTCTCCTGAATCTCCTTCAATCCTAATCCATGCTCTTTCAATATATTCAAGCGGAAGTTCATTAACTTATCATAATCCGGCTCATCCCTTGTCGTTCTCTTAAGCTCTGGAATCCCGGTTGCCTCACTAAATGCAATCCAAATCTCTGGTACTAATACACCCTCTAAATCCAAACATACGATATTCATCTCTCATCCTCCGTTATACTCATATTCATCCATTCGTGCCAATTCAATATCCACTTTATTACTCTGAACTGCCACAAACTATGTTCTATTATATGTTATGTTTCCTATCGTTGCAAGCAGGAAATAGTTCTTTTTTCCTACAAAACCAGTGTTGGGGAGAAAGATATTGCTCATATTGTTTTTTCAGCAAATGGACGATCTGATTTGCATTTTTATTATTTACATAAATATCATATTTACCCGGCATATCGCCCAATGTAATAATCTGTTCCGCATCTGTATATTGTCTCAGATGTACCATCATGTTGTCTTTGCCTGCTCTTCCACTATATATTTTCAGATAAGAGTATCCCTCCACATCCACAGACTTATATACAATAACCTTAAGATTATATAGCAAGGAACTTTTAATCAACATGTCATAGATATTCTCAATCATATCATCCGGATAAAACAACAGCATATATACCACATGATCAAAACTTATCGGTTCCCCATTGACATAATTTCTAAATGGTGATTTTCTCATTCGTTCCACAAGAGCCATATATGGTATATCTTTGGTTGCCTGATAATAAATAATCAACATGTCATTCACTACAACATTAGTAAAACATTTCCAACCGTTATCCGCAAACCACTCATATATTCTTTTACACTGTTCAGAGGGAATATTATATATATCCTAAATCATCCATATTGGTACAATATAGTTATCTCTATCAATCGCACTTAATCCCGGTTTCATACAAACGACCGCCCCCTTTGCACGCGGTGTAGATGCCTTATCTAACAGATCAAATACCTTTACCAGTTCTGTTCCGGGATTAGAAGTCTTCTTAATCTCAATTGGATTCAAGACTCCATCATGTTCTAAAACAATATCAATCTCTTTTGCATCCTTATCTCGATAATAGTATAAGTAAGGTTCCCTGCCGCAGTTTAAATATGTTTTCCTGATCTCTGCCACTACATAATTCTCTAAGATTGCACCATTCATAGCGCCACTCTCTAACGTCTCCGGACTACTCCATTTTGTCAGATAACACACCAATCCGGTATCATAGAAATATAGCTTTGGTGTTTTTACCAAACGCTTTAATAAATTATTCAAATACGGATGAAGATAAAAAATAATTCCAAGCGTTTCTAAAATTACCAACCAGTTCTTCGCCTGAGTCTGGTTGATATCTGCATCTCTTGCAATCTCTGCTACATTAACCATTTGTCCACATCTGGCAGCTACCGCAGTAACAAATCTGAGAAACTTTAGGGAATCAATTGCATCAGACAACTCTTTTACATCCCGTTCAATATAAGTAGACAAATAACTGCTATAAAAGATCTGACTATTACTATTGGCACCGCTTACAACAGCCGGCATAGAACCTTTATATATCCGATTAAAAATGTCTCGCGCGTCAGCTTCTTTTCTTCCCCTTTTTCTCTTGTTCAAAGACTCCAGGTCTATCGTAAATGGTTCCATCTCGCCACCGGATATTTCTGCCTGTGACAAAGAAGTAAGAGAAAGCACTGCCACCCTCCCTGCCAATGATTCCTGCACTCCCTGCATTAATTTAAACACCTGTGAACCAGTGAGCCAAAATGCTCCCGGTTCCCGATTTTTATCTACATACATCTTAATGTAAGTAAATAACTCTGGTGCATACTGAACCTCGTCAATTAATACCGGCGGTTTATGTAACTGCAAAAACAATTCCGGATCCGTCTTTGCAATATTTCTTTCGTTCAGATCGTCTAGTGTTACATAATCTCTGTCCGTACCCTCCATCAATTTCTGAAGCATGGTTGTCTTGCCAACCTGTCTCGGTCCTGTAACCAGAACTACCGGATATTCTTTTGTAACCTGACTTACTACATGTTCTAGATTTCTTGTTATATATCCCATATTCCAATCTCTCTTTCGGCTAATTCATAATCTGATTATATTTTAGCCGAAGCAGAGTCAAAATTCAAGCACTTTTCGGCTAATTCATAATCTGATTATATTTTAGCCGAAAAGTGCCTGTTTTAATCAACTACAACTTCTCTTCAATCCGTTCTTTTAACGCTTCAATCTCTTCTTTCTCCCGGTCAATGAACATGATGGAAAATGCAATTGCCAACAACACCGCACTCACAAAGATCGCATGCCCTCCGAGATATCCGATTGCGATATTTCCCATGATCGCACCAAAGATAAAGAATGCAATAATTCCAAAGTAAAGGATTCCATTATGCAGGCTATGTACATCCCGCTCCTTCACATAATCACACATATTCTGTGTCGCACTACGCAAGTTACCAATACACATTGTCGTAGCAATACCTCTTCCATGAATCTTACGGAAACTCTCTACCTGAATACCACACGCCAGAGAAGTCAGACTGTTAGCAAGCAGATTCCTGTTCATCGGGATAAAACCAACTGCAAACAAGATAATCGCTTCCAACAATACGGAAAGCTGTCTCCAATGCAAGCGTTTATTTCCTTTCATTCGGACCAGATCTGCCATCGCAATACCAATGGTAAAAGCAATGATCGGGCAGAAATAATGCATCGCCTTTGCAAATTCCCCTTCCGATAAATACACGCCAAATAAAAGCATGTTACCGGTCTGTGCATTAGCAAACACCTTACCTCTTGCCATATAAGAATATGCATCCATCATACCGCCGGATATAGCAAGTAACACACCTAACTCGATGGATTCCGATGTCTGTTTTGCTTTACTTACATTCATGGTCGTCATCTCCTAATCTAATTATCCGGGAGCTATTATGGCACTCTCTCTATCTCTTGTCAATGATATCCATTATTTATCTCCTGCTTCCTTCTCTCTGAGATTAACCACAAGTGCATAAATCTCCGGATGCCGTTCTTTCAGATTCTGATCCAGTAAATGTCGTCGTTCCTTAAATCGCTGTGCCAGTTCCGGATGCTCTTTTGCAATCCGGTCATGTACTTCCCGTCTATGTTCCTCAATCCGGATCGCAAGTGACTGCTCATCCTTACCCGATATATGTACAATCTCTTTCAAATGTTCTTCGAGATGTTCTAACCATTCATCTTCATCCAACGCTTCCATATGCGCCCAGCGTCCGTGAATTAATTCTTCCACATCACCGGTCTTTCTTAGCTGCTCAATCTGCAACCGGATCTGTTTCTCCATCTGTTCTTCCGATTCTGCACCAAATGCCCAGACAAATTCCTGCACCCGGTTGTCTGCACGTTTTCTTGATGCACTTTTCGCTTCATTGGTCACGCCTCCCTCTAATGGATACGGCCGGTTGATTCCCATATCCTTTAATGCAATATGAATTGTCCGGCGTACACAACCTTCCTCGATCAGATGCCCCAATCCTAACTTCCGAAACTGCTCATTCACGGATGCAATATGCTCTGTGATATAGAACCGGATTCCTTTTGCCTTCAGGGACTGATATAACAATTCCAGACTATCCGCTGCTGTAATATCGACACTTCCCACACCGCTGGCATCGAGAATAACTGCTTTAGTGTCATCTTTGATTGCATGTTCAATATCTGCCTTCAACACCTGAATATTCGCAAAAAACAGATTACTACTAAACCGATAGATCACAACACCTTCCACCGGATGAATCTGACTGCTTTCCTTTATATCCCGAAAATGACTGTGCCCCGGCTGGATACCAAGAAAACATCTAGCCGGTTTTGAAGTCCGAATGATCATTTCTGAAAATGACAAGATGACACCGATCAATACCCCATTAATCGTGCCAAGCATCAACACTCCAAGGAAAGCGCCCATAAAGATAAAGAACTCTGTACGGCTTACCCTCCACAATCTCACCGCTAAATGAAACTCGGTTGCTCCAAGCAATGCAGAGATCACAATCGCTGTCAACACCGGAACCGGAAGATATCCGATAAATCCCGTTCCCACTAACAATAACACGATCATCGAAAGACCTGCCACAATTCCCGTAAGCTGTGTCTTCGCCTGATACTGTTCTCCCATTGCCGTTCTTGATACCGAACCATTGATCGGACAGCAGCCGGTAAATGCAGCTAAGAAATTACCCATGGAAAATGCCAGAATCTCCTGATTATCATTTAACCGGTAACCATTCTTGTTTGCAAAATTATTTTCTGCCAGTAACGTCTCTGCCATAATCACCACTGCAACCGACAGACTGATCGTTACCGCCTCTTTCAGTGATACCACGGTAAATGATGGCACACTCCATCCCGGCAGCCCTGTCTCTACCGCATCTAACGTCTTCACTCCCCATTGCTCCACAGGAAGAAACTTCGTCATAGCCGCTCCCGCTGCCATCAGCAAAACTGCCATCGGAAACTTCGGAGCCAGACGTTTGGCA
This sequence comes from uncultured Lachnospiraceae bacterium, assembly GCA_902762905.1. GTDB lineage: Bacteria > Bacillota > Clostridia > Lachnospirales > Lachnospiraceae > CAG-590. Next base: position 12,131 of record CACWQE010000037.1, read on the forward strand.
ATCAGAAGAATTGCCAATGCTGCAAGACCTAGCACAATGGATGGTACATTGATCGTAGAAATCGTACCCGCAATATGCTCTATCAACTCCGGCAATTCTCCTACGCCTGCAGTTCCACCCATCAGCTTCGGTATCTGCATGAGAATAATTGTCGTACAAATTCCTGTAATGAATCCACCCATAACAGGAGCTGATATGTAGTTGACTAATTTACCCGCTTTCATCACATAAAACGCAAGCAGCCATAATGCCACGAAGAAGGTCAACACCGGAACCACCTGCATTGCTTCAGCCGATCCGCTCTCCACTCCAAGACTTAACAAGGCAGAACCGATCAATGCTGCCGGTGCTGCATCCACCCCAAAGATAAATTGTGGTGATGTCGAAAACAACGCCAAGACCAGAATTGGGAACACCGAACCATACAGACCATATACCGCGGGCAGTCCGGCAATCTGCGCATATCCCATGGAAATCGGTATGGATACTGCCATAATGATCAATCCCGCAACCATATCCTTTGCCAGATTCTCCTTATTATATTGTCTTAGCGTCTTTGCGAATTGTACCTTCAATCTTATTCCTTCTTTCTAATGGTATGACATCTGCCCTTATGTCCTTTACAATGTTCTAACAATCTCCTCAACATCCTCTACAGACATGCCTAATTCCTCTGCAATCTGATCTACAGAATAGTTTAACTTCTGATAATAAACTTTAACCTGTCCTTTTATCTCACCTTCTCGTCTGCTAACCTCTTTCATCTGTCTTACCGCCTGACACATATTTATCACCCGCCTTTCTTCTATTCCATATGGCTATTTACACGTTCTACTATTTTTTCAATTTGTTTTCTTTCCTCTTCTCTTGTTAAGTCTTTCTGATTCGTATGGCTATCTAATATAAAAGCACCGAATTCGACTGAATAATAAAATTCCTCGCGTTTAAAAAAGCATACAAAATCATTTGACATTGTATAATCATTCATCGTTTTAACAGCCTTAACATCTTCTACCTTATTATAACCTTCTAAAAATAATTTATCAGGCATTATCACCGAAGCATCCAAATCATAAAAATCCATCCAAGCTCTACTTTCAAATACATATGTATCCTTCAGTATATCGAACAACTCATTGGGCGATATAATATATAATTGTGGATTATTCTTATACCTCTCTCTTAGTTTTTCAACTGTCTCCTGATCCCATTTTCCACAAAAAAAATATATCCTCTCATATTCAGTATCATCAACATAATTTCCTATCTCAATATCACGTTGATTCTTAACCTGGCATGTGATTGGTTTTTTTCCTTTTGCAACGAAACGAAATTCATATTTCTGTTGACTATTTTTACAAGTTGAAGGACGTAATCGATATCCTTCACAATTATGCTTCGAATCAATATAATCAGCCACTAAATCTTCTAATTCTGAATAAGTCAAACTGCGAACAAAATTGTCAATTGTAACATGCAATTTAGGAATATTATAGATTCTTTTTTCTTTCGATATCTTATTCTCATACATGGCAATTACCAACAATCGTTGCCTGTATGGTGCAATTTTTTGAATTGTTTGATGCATTCTTTGAGAGAAGCGTCCCACTATTTCTGAGGGCACCATATCTTCCCCTGTATACTCTACCCATCGTTCTACTTTAGCACCCCAAGAAAAATGTTCACACAATGCATCATTTTCCTTATAAAGATATGTTGGGCTATCTGATTGAACTTTTCCTACATAATAATGATTATCTTTAAGGCGCATAATCACATAATCACCTTTTTTAATCCTTCGATAACCCTCTAATGCTTGTTTTGACAAATCTTTTTGTTGGTTATCACATTTCTCTATATATTTTTTTACCCATTGCTGTGTCATCTCTGTACCTACTTCAATACCAGACACTCCCCATCCCATTCCAAATATCTTTTCTTCAATACATTGCTGTTGTAATTTATTTACTATGTTGTAATCTGTTCTAATCTCCTTGGAAAATGGCATCAAATAAATCATCCATATTTGTATATCCGCAATATTAATATATGGTATCCTATTCATAATTCTATTTCTCCCCATATTTACTGTTCATATCAGCAACTGCATCCGCAATTTTCTTTCGTAATTCTATAGGTTCAACAACCTCAACATACTGGCCATATTGTAAAGCCCATAAAAGCATAGCTTTTTCATTACAATCAACCAACACCTCTATCTGTTTATCAATCCCTGTTTTTCTGACCCGAAAGTCTTTTCCAAGCCAGTCCACCAATTCATTCATCATATCCTCATAAGTCAATAACCTCACCAACACGGTCGGTCCACTAAACATATAAATATGCTCCGCCATATGTTTGGGTAAATTAAATCCTTTTGTAAAATCTTTAATTTTATTTGGCGATTTTACCTTTTCTTCTAACACTTTAACGTATGTCATTCTATCTAACCGAAAATGCGATATATTGTCATATTTATCATAATTTCCAATCAGATAAAAATGTCCGTTATTTGCTACAATTTGATAGGGATTTACAATATATTCTTCCTCACGTCTTGGATGCAATTGAAAATCAATTCCATAGTCATTATATGTAAAACTAATTTTCTTCTTTTCCGATATAGCATCATTCAAAGTATCAAGTATATACATAAGCTGCTTATTATCTGCATGCTGTAAATTAGGAAGATTACTAATATGTGAAACCTTTGCTCCAAAGTATCGATTACCCTGCCTCTTTAATTTTTCAATCAGGGTTTTCGCTTGTTTCTGTGTAAGGTTCTTAGAAAATAGTACACTATCAATCAACATTCTCAGTTCTGCATCTTCAAATTCACGTTCCATAAGATAATATCCCTGATCCATGGATATCTCATATCCTAATTCTTTTAGAGACAGTATATTATTTTTCACTGATCTTCTATCACATTCCATATCATAATTTAATTTTAATAATCGAATAATTTCTTGTTGTGTTAATCTATGGTTTTCATCTGAGTAATCCCTCAAAATCTCTAAGATTAACATATTTAACATCTTTTTATTTCCCGTCGCATACATTATTTTCTGCACCTTTTGTTATTCCATAAATTTATATATCTCCATCAGATTTCTAACTTTATTTAATTATATCTTTCGAAATATAATATATCAAGAATAACATTTTTACAAATTCTCTATTCTTCTAACTTATAACGATTTGCATAATCCCAGTCAATCTTTTCCGGCGGATTCATTATCTGCCTATATCCCTCCCACATCATTTTACATACCTTATTCGCCGGAACGCCTCCACATAGCCCACCAAACGCAGGAATAACAATACTTTTTATGTCATTGTCCATTGCTAACATAAGTGTCGTCCGCATCCTCCCCTATGTTTATCATGTTCTTTGCAAACATCACGATATGCATCATTCCATGCCACCTCTACACATAAATCAATTAATTCAATCACCTCAATAGGTAAGTTCCATCCATCATCAATGATATATCTTTTATAAACTGCATCTTGTTCACTTTCCTCTCTATCCATTTTTACACCCCTTTCATAAGAATTATTTGTAATATAAATATATCACACATGAATGTACATTATTTTGTACATAGAACAAATATAAAAATGGAGTAGCCCAGCACTTTATCCGTGCCAAACTACTCCATTTTTAATCACTCTATTAAATTACGCTTTATCTCTCACAAAAGAACTCAATCTCTTCCCCAATCGGTCCCCTGCAAAATGCAATTCTTGCCGGAAACTTCGGCTGCGATGCAATCTCAATATCCTTTGGCTCTATAAACACTTCATAGCCCGCCTCACGCACCGCCTGTACACAGGCATCTACATCATCCGTTGCCAATGCAAAATGCCGGATCGTACCCTGTGGTAAGTCCTCCTGTCCGTCCGAAAAGATCTCAATGATTCCCGATCCCGTATCTAACATAATTCCTGCATCCCAGCTTCTGGCAACCGGAATACCGAGAATATCTTTGTAAAAATGTATCTCTTCTTCATATTCTTTGTCATTGCAGCATTTCAGTGATACATGATGAATTCCTTTAATCAAGCTCATTCTCTCATCCTCCATGATTCCGTTTACTCTTCACGATGATCGATCACACGCTTGGTCTTCTTCTCAGAACGCGGAAGCGTTCCAACCGGAACCACCGTTACCTTCGGCGTTACACTCATTCTTGACTTAAATAAGCCCTTGATTGTCTGAGCCGTCTTTTCAAAATCAACACGTCCCTCTGCCTCTGCCGTTACAAGAATAATATCGCGGTTAATGCTCTCATCATGTGCAATGTTAATGTTATACTCACTTGACACACCATCCACCATGCCAAGAATCTCTTCTACCTGACTTGGGAACATATTGACACCGTGTACCTTGAACATGTCATCACTACGTCCTTTGATAATATCCAGACGTGGATGCTTTCTGCCACATGGACATTCACCCGGAATAATTCTGGAAATATCATGCGTACGGAAACGAAGCAACGGCGCTCCTTCCTTCACCAATGTAGTAATCACAATCTCGCCTTCCTCACCATCCGGTACCGGCTGTAAGGTCTTTGGATCAATGATCTCAATATAAATGTAGTCATCCCAATAATGCATACCATCATTTTTCTCGCAGCTGATTCCGATACCCGGGCCATAGATCTCTGTCAGTCCATAAATGTCATATAATTCAATACCAAGCTCACGGCTGATGTAATCCCGCATTTTCTCGCTCCATCGCTCCGAACCAATAACACCCTTCTTCAAGTGAATCTGATCCCGGATTCCACGGCGGTTGATCTCTTCTGCCAACAACAATGCATAGGAAGAAGTTGCCGTTAAGACCGTTGTCTTCAGATCGATCATCATCTGAATCTGCTTATCTGTATTACCCGGTCCCATCGGAACTGCCATAGCTCCTAACTTCTCACATCCTGCCTGAAATCCAATACCTGCCGTCCACAAACCATATCCAGGCGTGATCTGGATACGATCCTTATTCGTAATGCCTGCTGTCTCATAGCAGCGTGCAAACATAGTTGCCCAATCGTCTACATCCTTTGCTGTATAAGGAATAATGACCGGTTTTCCGGTTGTACCGGAAGAGGAATGAATTCGAACGACCTCTTCATCCGGAACTGCCTGAATACCAAGTGGATAGGCATTGCGAAGATCTTCTTTACTGGAAAATGGAAGCTTCTCAAACTCCTCCTGGCTGGAAACGCCTTCAATTCCGGCCTCTTTATATATTTTTCCATAATAACTGTCTGTCTGGATCAATCTCTTGATCTGTGCGTCTACCTGTGACAACTGTGTACTGTTTAACTTCATATGCTGATCCTCCTTATATCCCTGGATATATTATAATGATGGGGGTCAAACCCTTACATCACATTTAACAAACCTTGCTGATTATGGTCTTACAGGTACTTCACTAATTCATCACGAATGGCTGCATAATGCTCATCCACAATACCATAATCTTTGTTCTTATAATTCCACAACGCTCTTCCAATTCCCATCTTGTCAAAGGCAGAGTTAATATCCTTGATCCAGCGTAAGGAATCTTCAACCGGTGCCTGATCAATAACACCATACTCCCCACAGTAAAGTGCAACACCTCTTTCCTCTGCTGTCTTCACAGCCTGCGCAAACAGCACTTCGAACATCTGCGGCCCAACTTCTTTAATATCTTCTACATAAATGGCAGCAGTAGATTCCCTGTTAAATAATGCACTCTTTTCCCGATATAATTCGAGAGAACCCGGATAAGACATCTCAAAATCCTTCGGCATTCCTTCTACCCAGTAAGCTTTCTGATGCGTAAATACAAACGGATCATAACAATGGAAATTATACACTAACTTATCTGCAAACGGCTCAATGAGTAGTGGCACACTCGTCACATTATTGTATCTGACACCACCAAATACAATATAAGTATCCGGTGCAATCTCACGAATAGCTGTTGTTGTATTCCTGATAATGGTATTCCACTCATCCACTACACTCGGACTTACAACCTCATTTAACAACTCAAATGCAACCGTATCACTATACCTGCCATAGCGTCTTGCAATCTCTGACCAGGTCCGAATGAAACGTGCCTGTAGATCTTTGTCATGGAAAAACTTCTCAAGATCACCATGATCCAATGGATCAAATGTATATCCGTAAACTTTATGTAAGTCTAACAACATATGTAAGCCGTACTTCTTACACCACTCAATACAGTTATCAATATATTGGAAGCCACTCTCCTTAAACGTTCCGTCTTCCTCTTCAATAATGCTATAGTCAACCGGAACCCGTACATGATCCAAACCCCAATCTGCAATTCTCTTGATATCTTCTTCCATAATAAATGTATCAAAATGTTCTTTCTCATAACTCACACACTGCGATAACCATCCACCTAAATTCACACCGTGTTCAAATCCTTCAAATCGTTTCATACTCGTCCTCCTTGTGTTCTCAGCATAGCCCTGTATTTTCTACCAAATTCTTCGCACCATTATAATTCCACATGTGCATTGCGTTGTACATTAACCACAACCGAAGTATCTACCGGCATGTATGGAATCTTCGTTGCCTGAAATGCATGATACAGATCCGATTTTCCCGGCCATACAGTTCCAATCACCTCATTCTTTTCATTTAACTGATGATACCAGGAACCTTTTACATGATCTACTACACATTCATCCAAATATTTCATAAACTTCTCATAATCCGCTGCATATTTCTTATTACCTGTCACCCGATAAAGCACCGCCGAGGTATTAATTGCCTCTGCTAATGTCCAATGCATGCGATCGTGCACAACCGGTTTTCCTTTCCAATCCGTTGTATAGACCATTCCCGGCGCACCATCCACACACCACGCATCCGCAACTGCCCGATTATATAGACTTTGTGCTGCCTCTAAGTATGGTCTGCACGTTTCCTGATCCTTATAACTTGCACAAACCCATTGTGTGATCAACCGTCCCCATTCAATTCCATGTCCCGGCGTTGCACCATATGGTTTGAACGGATCTGCCGGATGATCTTCATTATAAGCAAGATCTGCCTGCCAGTCACTTGTGAAATGTTCCGGTATCCGCCAATCATTTTCCTTTGCCCATCCGATCACGCGGTCAATGATCCTTCCCGCTCTCTTTCGATATTCTTCTCTTCCTGTCACATCAGCTACCGCCAGAAATGCTTCCACGGTATGCATGTTTGCATTTAGCCCACGATAACTGCTCAACTTAGTAAATTCCGTATTCCAGTTATCTACTGCCAATCCTTCCTCTTCCTGCCAGAAATAATCATCATATACTGTTAATGCCTGCTCCAACAGCTTCTCCGCATCTTTGTTGCCTGTCAGACAAGCAGATGCCGATGCCAGAATAACGAATGCATGTGCATAGCATTGTTTATCCGGCAGAATACCATTATCTCCGGTTCTTCCTGCATACCATCCGCCATGCTCCTTATCCTGTAATTCACCGGATAGCCCTCCAAGCATTGCAGCCACCAGTTCTTCACTTCCTTCATGTCCCATTAACATTCCCATGCTGTATACATGTGCCATACGACAGGTGATCCATGTCTCTCTCGGTCTTTCTGTCATCGGAGTTCCATCATCCCCCAAATAATACGCTCCACCCTGTGGCGATACTATCTGATGGCCAAATCGAAGAAGATCCAGTCCCAATTGTTGCATAAATTGTTTGTTTTCCATGGTATCTATACAATATTTCTTATCCATAATGGCTCCTTTCTTGAAAACCTTCTTGATTATACCAAATTATATATCCGTTGACTACCTTATTCTATGTCCACTACCCAAAGTAAATGATACCGTTTATAGTGTCAGCAAATTCATCACCAGATTAACCATAATATCCTTTTCCTCTGGGTTAGATTCCGCAATCATTAACGTAATTGCTACCAAAGCTCCATCACTTATACGTTTTTCTCCATCTTTATACAGATAATCATTTCTACCCAAAAATTCAAGAAATAAAGAGGCGGCAATTCTCTTACACCCATCCGCAAATGGATGATCCTTAATCATAAAATATAAAAGATTTGCTGCTTTTTCTTCTAAAGACGGATATACGTCCCCACCAAATACACTTTGATACACCGCCGCAAGAATCCCTTCCACCTTTCCTTTTTCTTTTTCAACTCCAAACACATCCGAATGAAAAGCATCCTCCATTGCATTCACCATATTACAGCAGTCCTCATATGTAATTCTATATACCGGTTTATTTCCAATTGGTTTCTCAAGTGTCTGATGATCATACTGATCTAATAACATAAGTGCATCTGTATATAAATTAACTGCCTTTAATATATCCTTCTCCTCTACCTCCAATGTAGCCGCAAGCATCTTAGTCTGAATATCAACGGTTCGTTGTAAAGCCTCTAGTCGTTTTTCATTGATCGCATAACCTTGAATAATATACCGCTTTAATACTGCATTTGCCCATTGCCTAAATTCCACACCTCTTTGAGACTTAACTCGATACCCTACAGATATTATTACTTCTAAACTGTAAAACTGAACCGGTTTATCAGAATTTGCAATGTGCATTTTTTGCACATTACTTTCCCTGTTTAATTCGTTCTCTTTAAAAATATTGTTGACATGCCTCGTAATAACGGTTCTGTCTACCTTAAAAAGTTCTGTCATCTGAGCCTGCGAAAGCCATACGGTTTCATCTTCAATTGGTACTGTAAGACTAACCTCATTATCCTTCGTCTCAAAAATCAATAATTCCTTCTCCATTTTCCAATCCTCCATAACATGAATTCTTCAAAATCATTTATATTTCTTTACTATACTATAATAATCCTTCTGTAACACCAGCGCCGAATACCGAAACCGATCTTCCACCATCTGCATACACTGTTGCAGATACGATTCATCTTCTGTTCCACTCGTCCACACCGCTTCTCCGGTCGTTGCGTTATATCGTACCCTGTCTGTCAGAAAACTCTGATCCTTGAACATCACCAAACCCATATCATCTGACAACATATCTCTTCCTGCCAACAACCGGGAATCATAGTCAAGTCCCATCAGATTCGATATGGTTGGCAGCAGATCCAGATTCGAGCAGCATTTCTTCACCGTCAAAGGAAATTCGTCCATATTCTCCATAGCTGCGCTCCATATCAGACAGGTATTTCGGTACAACTCAAAATCATCCTGTTCCACAGCAATCACACCCGTGTCGGAATCCCCTGTATTAGACGCATTTTCTTCACGACCCATATGCAACACATCATTCTCATCTATCACATGTCCGGTCGCCTTCCGCAATTCATCATAAGCACCTTTTTTCAGTCCATACGGATAATGATCCGGTGCCACCACAAACAAGGTATGTTCCAATTGCCCGTTCCGCTTCAACTGATTGATCAGATACTCTAGGGCATATTCTAATTCCTGATTTGCCTCCAGGTAACAGGCTGCATTTTCCGTAAGCTCCATACCTTCTGTCACTTCCCGGTTCTTCACCGCCATGGAATTATACCCATAAGTATATGGTAAATGACCGCTCATCGTCATATAGTAAGTATGAAATGGTGCCTTATCCACATACTCATCCGCTGTAATCTCCATCAGCTCCAGATCCGACTCCGGATACATCGATTCAAAGGTAAGTCCCGCCCCGACTGCCTTAAAAGTATATCCAAGCTTCGGATGCGTCTTAGTCCGGTCATAATAATAAGAATCATGATCGTGATACGCATTACAGACATATCCTTTCTGTTGTAGCTGGTTCCCCAATGCCATCGGAAGTGCCCCTTCCGACGCATGCTCAAGACTCCAGTCTCCATCCACCGGAATCTGCCCAAGACAATTCACATACTCCCCATCAATCGTACTCAGATACCAGCTCGGTGTATAAAAATTCTCAAACTGTACCCCCTCTTTCCACATCTGATACAGTACCGGTGTCCGCTCCTTATCAATGACCACATCACTGAAACTTTCTGCCGTAATATAAATCAGGTTATACCCCTCAAACATTCCTGTATACGAATTCTCTGCCGTTGGAGATACACTCGAAAAATAGGAATGCATCTCTTTTAATTCTTCGTCTGTAGATTCTTTTGCAAGATTTGTAAAATCAATGTTCCACTCATGATAACGTATCTCCTTCTTTTCAGAGGTGCCGTCCTCTTTCCCGGAGTCCGTTTCTTTTTTCACCCCCGCATTCCCGGTCACATTATCCACAGCCTTTTCCAAATCAGAAGTTCCTTTATCCGTTCTCCCCTCCTGTGCCAGATCTTCCTTACTGCTTCTACCAATCCGATCTTCCACCCACAGATACCCTCTGTTCCATTGTCTTTCTGTTATCCCTAATCCATCGCATACATTCTCAACCACATCCTTAGTAAATGTCTCCATCATACCTAATTTATACATAGACTGTTCCGTGCGATGAAAATGAACCTTCGTATCAAAAGCACTGTGAAATCCGGCTCCTTCCGTCATTAAAATCACCGTTCCGACAACCGGCAACAGAAGTACACCTGCTGCATATAGTAAACGCTCCCTCTTACCAATATGTATATCCTCTCCATCACTCTTTTTGTAAAAGTATGCATCTATCACAACATACACAATCCAGAGCAACACCATACAAAGAATCGCTGCTGCCTTCTCTTTTCCCGCCTGTAGGATTGTAGAACGAAAATCCATTGCCTGCCCGGCACCCTTTGCTATTGATTTCAAAGATAGGAAATTGCCAAACACCTGTTGAGAAATAAGCTGTGTAATTCCGTATATTACCATTAGCAAAAGCAATAACCCTCTTGCCACCCGGTTCCAAATCCTATAATGTGTACTGCTTACAAGAAGCACAAAAAAAGAAAAAGGTAGTGCAAATAAGATTCCATTTAACACATTGCCATCCATTTTGCCAAATGCCGCAACATGGAACACCATCTCTACCATCATCATAAACCATGGTATCAGCCATTTTACTTGAAATGAAATCTTACTACTCTTTCCTTTTCCCAACATAACCATTCCCTCTTCTATCGTATGTGTTTGTAAGCCTGCATTTTCACTATATCCAAACACACTTTTGAAGTCAAGGCTTTATCTCTTTCCAAACGGAACCATCGTTAACTGAAACGTAAATACATCCTCCTTAAACCGGTACACATCCGACACAACCGGACCGCAACTGTTAGAACCTATGCCATTCATCGCATAATCAATGCAAAGCACTGTACTGTCAGATTCCTCTAATTCATAATTATGCGCTGCCCTTTCCAGTTCTTCCTGCGTATACTTAGAGGCATTGAAAGAAAATGCATGCTCGGCTGCCACCGCAAGACCAGACTGCCCATTCGTAACTTCTACATAATCGCAATCAAAATGACTTCCATTCTCCTGCGGTTTAATATAATCCTCATGCAGATTCCAAACCTTAGAACAGTATAGTCCATGACTTGCTGCCTGATGCTTATCCCGATAGCTTTCCTGCGGACCCATCCCAAAATAACTTACTTCATCAAATCTCCGATTCAGGAACAAGCGTATCCCGAATCTTGGAAGATCTGGAAATTCAGCATCTTTTTCCACTTCAAAGGAAGCTGTAATACCACCACTTTCTGTAATCTTCCATATTAACTGAGTATCTAATATTTTCTGAACGCTATCTGCAAGTACCGCCAAATGTTCCATAATAAATACACCATGCTGGTTTTGAAGTATCTCCACCGTATAGGCTCTTGTATATGCTGCATCATAATGTGCTTTTTTACTTCCGTCTATCTCCAAATATTTTTCTATCTCTGATAACGCCGGATACATCCTGCTATACATATCCAGATCTTCATAATTGTATGTGACATCATAATTCCGATATCTCGCACTCTCGTACTGTGTCATGTGCTCCGGATCAAATGCCTTTGTCCATTTCAATGCTTTCTCAAAATTGCAGCCATACGCACTTTCATTTCCCATTGACCACATTACAACGCAAGATCCGTTTTTATCTCTTGCAATCATACACTTTACACGATCCATAATGGCCGCTTCCCAGACCGGGTCATCTGCTATTCTTTCATTCCAACGCTGGAAACGATTCTGCTCGGTATCCTCTTTGCGATATAGCATAAATGGTCCATGCGCTTCTATATCCGCCTCATCAATTACCATAAATCCGTACTGATCGCACATCTGATAAAAATATGGCACATTTGGATAATGACTGGAACGGATCGCATTCACATTGTGCTGTTTCATTAAGGTAAGATCCGTTTTTATCTGATCTACACTCGTAACAGAGCCCGTCTCCGGGTCGGAATCATGCCGGTTTACCCCACGGAATTTCAGCTTCACTCCGTTGATGTACATCACTGCATTGCAAATTGCAATCGTTCGTAATCCGATATGATCCACGATCACCTCATCCGGTGCGGTAAAGATTACCTTATATAGATACGGATTCTCTGTATTCCATAAGATTGGATCTACTATATCTAATTCTGCTACGCCGTTTTCTGCAATTTCTCCCTCTGCAACAATTACCCCATATGGATCTTCCAATTGAAGTTTTGTTGCAACCGGCTCGGTAAACTGAATGTCGATCCTTACGATTGCCCGCTCTTTTCCGACCTCTGTTGTAATATGATAATCTCGGATTGCCTTCTCCGGTCTCTTTAACAAATAGACATCTCTGAAAATTCCACTCATACGGAACTTATCCTGATCCTCTAAGTAAGAACCGTCGCACCATTTCAAAACAAGAACTGCCATCGTGTTGTTTCCTTCTCTTAACACATCCGATGCATCGAACTCACTGGTTGTGTGTGACACCTGACTGTATCCGATATAGATTCCATTTATCCATACATAAAAACAGCTATCTACTCCCTCAAAATTCAGAAAGGACTTCGGTGCATGCTCCTCCCTATGATAGGAAAAAGTGCGTACATACGCCCCACATGGATTATCCTGTGGTACATACGGTGGATCAAATGGAAACGGATATCGGATATTCGTATATTGATGCCGGTCATACCCTGCCATCTGCCATACTCCCGGTACCATTATCTTGTCAAATCCGGAAATATCATACCCTTCCTCATAGAAGGAATCTGTCACCTCATAAATACTCTCAAAATACTTAAATTTCCACTCCCCATTCAACAATTGAAACCGGTCAGAACGCTCTCTGTTTTCAACCAGATCATCCATACGTACCGATGCGGGAATGTAATAGGCTCTCGGCTGCATTGTATTATCATGTAAGACCTCCAGATTTTCATAATAACGTGGCACTATCATCGCATATCCCTCCTTATATGTATGGTAGTGTCAAAAACTACCCCTTTTTATTGTTCTAAAACACTTAAAAACATTGATTTTTCGGGAGTTTGCATATAAAAAGAGCAATTACCTCCCTTTT